>JBNMGS010000009.1:0-13520 GCA_050872365.1 Lachnospira sp. | reverse complement strand
TAAAATATATATCTTATCTTCAGTTCCAAACAATAATATTACGATAGATTTTATATTTTGATACTTATTAATGATTTTCTTATCAATCTGATTTATTTATCTTTATTCTTCCGATTTACCGGCCGTATTATCAGTATCGAAAGCTGTACCTCCATCAGTATGCTGTAAAGCATCAATATCAAAAGCTGTACTTTCACCAATACCCTTTGAACTATCTTCACCAGAAAATGTGCTTTCATCTGTACTACCAGTGCTCTGTAATACATCACCACTCAAAGCTTCGGATTTCACATTATCATCAGCACCATCTGAATCTTCAGCACTCAAATCCTCGGATTTCACACTATTATCCGCACTATCATCCACGCTTCCAACTTCTCCGATACCTTTCCAGATATCAGTTTCACTAGGTCCATTAAGTGTTGATGAATAGCTTCCGTCTTCGTTAAAGGTTACGCTTTCCGCAACCTTCTCTGAATGACTGAATCCCGTTGTATCAACAGGTTCAGGAAGTCCCTTTACCTCTCTAAATATCTTCATGAATTCCTTACCTGTGATAGTTTCATGATCATACAGATAATGTGCTATCTTATCAAGAACATCCCTATTCTCTGTAAGAAGCTGCTTAGCTTCCTCATAGCAATCTTTAAGCATGTTCTTAACTTCTTCGTCTATCTGTGCTGCTGTTTCATCAGAGCAGTCAAGTCTTGCGTTACCATTAAGATATGGATCATCAACAGTAGCAAGATTCATAAGACCGAACCTGTCTGACATACCATACTGTGTTATCATGGCCTTTGCTATCTTAGTAGCCTTCTCTATATCGTTGGCAGCACCGGTAGTAACCTTGCCAAACACGATTTCTTCTGCTGCACGTCCGGCTACTAAAGTAACAAGTCTTGCCATGAGCTCATCCTTGTTCTGAAGATACTTTTCTTCCTCTGGAACCTGCATAACATATCCAAGAGAACCCATAGTTCTAGGAACAATGGTAATCTTCTGGACTGGCTCAGAATCCTTTTTAAGTGCTGTAACAAGTGCATGACCAACCTCATGGTAAGCAACTGTCTGCTTTTCTTCCTTGCTAAGGACTCTGTCTTTCTTTTCTTTACCAGCTATAACTACCTCTACCGCCTCGAAAAGATCCTTCTGTGATACATACTTTCTTCCTGCCTTAACTGCTGCAATAGCTGCCTCGTTTATCATATTTGCAAGATCTGAACCAACTGCACCACTTGTTGCAAGTCCGATTTCCTCAAAGTTAACTGTATCATCCATAAGAACATCCTTAGAATGTACCTTGAGTGTTTCAATACGTCCCTTAAGGTCTGGCTTATCAACTATAACTCTTCTGTCAAGACGACCTGGTCTTAGTAAAGCCTTATCAAGAACTTCTGGTCTGTTAGTAGCCGCAAGTATGAATATACCCTTTGATGAATCAAAACCATCCATCTCTGCTAATAACTGGTTAAGTGTCTGCTCACGCTCATCATTACCGCCGCCATATCTTGAATCACGGCTCTTACCTATAGCATCTATCTCATCTATGAATATAATACAAGGTGCCTGCTTGGTAGCTTCTTTGAAAAGATCTCTTACTCGAGAAGCACCAACACCTACGAACATCTCAACAAAATCTGAACCTGCAAGTGAGAAAAACGGAACATTTGCCTCACCAGCTACAGCCTTTGCAAGAAGTGTCTTACCAGTTCCCGGAGGTCCTACTAAAAGTGCACCCTTTGGAAGCTTCGCACCAATCTTTGAATACTTATCAGGGTTATGAAGGAAATCAACTATCTCTGTAAGTGATTCCTTAGCTTCGTCCTGTCCTGCTACATCTTTAAATGTAACACCTGTCTTTTTCTGTACATATACCTTAGCTGTATTCTTGCCGACACCCATGCCGCCCATCATACCGCCGCCTTTTGATATTCTTCTGTATACAAAAGCAAATATAACATATATAAAAAGGAATGGAAGAACATACGCAACAAGGAACTCTACTATAGAAGAACTTGAATCTGGTATATATCCTGTGAATTCAATTCCTTTTCTCTTAAGAAGTGGTACAAGATTGTCATCATTGACATATCCTGTATAATATGTGTAACCCAGCTTATTAACGCCGTTGTTTTCCTGGGCATCATCCGTAGGCGTGATAAGGATTCTATCCTGTTCAAGTGCAACCTTCTTAACCTGATCATTATTAACCATCTCTATAAACTGGTCATAAGATATTTCCTTATATGTGGCATTCTTTAACATGCTGTTAAGCATAGTTATACCGATAAATGTTATAACAGCTGCTATTATAATAAATACAATAAGGTTGACATTCTTCGGCTTTTTGTTGTTATTGTTGCCGTTTCTGTTGTCACGGTTATTGTTATTATTACCACCACCGTAATTATTACCGTTGTTGTAATTATCCATCCTGTGTCTCCATTCCTAGTTTCTTTATACTCTCATAGTCTGCCATTAACAGACAATAACCATTATAAAGAAGGAATATTTATAAATCAACCTTTAATCAAAGGTTTAACACTATTTATTTTTTATTAATACTTTTTATTAAAAGCCTGCAGTATGAAACATCTTTTCCATACTACAGGCTTTAAATATTCTATAAATATTCCGATTCATTATTCACTATTAAACTACTTTCCAGAATTCTTATCCTGATACTCTAATGCCGCACCAATAAATCCTCTGAACAATGGATGTGGTCTGTTAGGTCTTGACTTTAATTCTGGATGTGCCTGTGTGGCTATAAACCAAGGATGATCCTTTATCTCTATCATCTCAACTATTCTTCCATCTGGTGATATACCGGAAAGCTTCATGCCATTTTCAACAAGAACCTTTCTGTAATCGTTGTTAACTTCATATCTGTGTCTGTGTCTTTCGTGGATAGTTTCCTCACCATATAACTGATATGCCTTAGAATCCTTGGCAAGTACACATGGATATGAACCAAGTCTTAATGTTCCACCGATATCATCTATACCCTCCTGGTCTGGCATAAGATGAATAACTGGATGAGTTGTATCCGGCTTAAGTTCAACACTATGTGCATCTTCATATCCTATCACATCTCTTGCAAATTCTACGATAGAAAGCTGCATACCAAGGCAAAGTCCAAGGAATGGAATATTATTCTCTCTCGCATATCTTATAGCCTGTATCTTGCCCTCTATACCACGATCGCCAAATCCACCTGGTACAAGAATTCCTGATACATCTGAAAGAATTTCTGAAACATTGTCGGCAGTTACTGTTTCTGAATCAACCCACTTTATAGTTACATCACATGAGTTGGCTACGCCACCATGCTTAAGTGCTTCAACCACTGATATATATGCATCATGTAGCTGGATGTACTTACCAACAAGTGCAACTGTAACCTTCTTTGTTGGATTCTTCCATGCCTTACACATTGCTCTCCATTCGTCAAGATCTGGTTCTGGGCACTCAAGCTCAAGACATTCACGCGCTACCTGTGCAAGATGTTCTTCCTCCATGGCAAGTGGTGCATCATACAGAATCTCAACATCAAGATTCTGTAATACATGTGACTTAGGTACATTACAGAATAATGCAATCTTATCCTTAATACCTGGCTCAAGTGGATGCTCTGTACGGCATACAAGGATATCAGGCTGTATTCCCATTCCCTGTAACTCCTTAACACTTGCCTGTGTTGGCTTAGTCTTCATCTCGCCTGATGCCTTAAGATATGGGATAAGTGTTACATGGATAAGTATAGCATTCTCACGTCCTACCTCACGCTGGAACTGTCTTATGGCCTCAAGGAATGGCTGTGACTCGATATCACCTACTGTTCCACCTACCTCGATAATAGCAATCTTAGTTTCATCTGTTGAATAATCTCTATAAAAACGGCTCTTTATCTCGTTAGTGATATGTGGAATAACCTGTACTGTTCCTCCACCAAAATCTCCTCTACGTTCCTTCTGAAGTACTGACCAGTATACCTTACCTGTTGTAACGTTAGAATTCTTGTTAAGGCTCTCATCTATGAATCTTTCATAATGTCCAAGGTCAAGGTCTGTTTCTGCTCCATCATCAGTAACGAATACTTCACCATGCTGTATAGGATTCATAGTACCCGGATCAATATTAATATATGGATCAAACTTCTGCATAGTCACCTTGAATCCACGTGCTTTTAATAATCTTCCTAATGATGCTGCCGTTATACCTTTACCAAGTCCTGAAACAACACCGCCTGTTACAAATACATACTTTACAGCCATTTTTCCTCCTGTCTGCCATACGGCAAGTTCATTTAACATAATATTAGCTTAATATGATATGAATATGATGTAAAAGTCAAAAGATTAAAAATGTTCTTTTTAACATAAAATCCCTTAACTTATAATCCCTGACACTAAACTAAACGAAAGCAAAAGATGTAAATAATGCTTTTTATAGATGTTTAAGATGTCAGATGACTGCATGAATTACTCTTTAATTCACACAATCCACGAAAAAACAAATATCCGGCAGTACACATATTACTACCGGCTACTTCTTCGTCGCAAAATATTTTTCTACATTATACAGTCATTTTTTTTTAATTTCCACCCTTTTTTAATAAAAAAACTATAGATTTTTATTTTATAACAATCATTAGTTTTTTAGATACTCTATCGCAGATATAGCATACTCCTGCTTAATAATATTAAGTTCATATATTTTTATATTATCCACTTTTTTACCAGATATATACATATTTACAGCTGATGCCATATCTGCCTCCTGAACGAAATGATTTTTAACAGCATCACTCTTATCTATATCCATATCACCTTGTATTTCATCAGTGGCTTCATATCCGCCTTCGTTTCCTGCCTCATGCCGAAACTCAACTTTGGATACTGTACCAGCTATTCCCTCTCCTGTAAGCTTTGCATACGCCTCCTTAAGTGTCCATAAACGGCTAAATCTTAAGTTATCATCACCTATCCAGTCACATTCCGCCTGTGTAAAGAACCTCTTTGCTACCTTTATTGCATTTCTTCTTAATCTTTCAATATCAATCCCCACAGCCCTGTCTGATACCGCACATACCACATAATCACCTGCATGTGATAAGTTAAAATGTATATCAGAATTACTGTATACAGGCTTTCCGTTTCCTGTATATTCTATATCATAATCATATGCAGGATCATATTCACTCACTAATTTGCATAATTTCACACTAATAATATTATCTTTTTTATCTTTTATATCATCCTTTACCTTTATATCATCTTTGTTTTCGCACTCAATATCTCCATAAACGTTAACGCTGATTTTATCAGTCCTTAACATAGCTACACCTGTCTTTAGTTCATCCATCTTTATCTTTGACTTATACCCGTATGCTTCTGGCTCATACATAACTGACTTTGACATAAACATGCTATACTGCTTCGTAGCATAATTAAGAAGAAGCCCCGCAGCGAGGCTTCTTTCTTTGTCTTCCATAAACCTGTACCGCTCTACTTTATCTTTCCTGTAAGCTGGTACAAGCTTAAGTCCTTTATTCATAATGTCATCATTCATATCTGATATATCAGCAAGAAATATTTTCATAAACACTTTCCTAACATTATTTCACAATTTCATAATCAGTATATTGGTACAATTATAAACGTACATGTTATAATCAGCTTTTTCTGACAATTATATACTGTAATGCTATATAATCTGCTTTAATTAATACACCTGCACTGTAACAATATCTAATCTGCTTTAATGGCTGCATCTACGCTGTAGCAGTATCAAACTGACTCTCATAGAGTGTCTTATAGAAACCTCCTGCTGCCAGCAATTCTTCGTGATTTCCCTTTTCTATTATATGTCCATCCTTCATAACAAGGATTACATCTGCTGACTGTATAGTTGAAAGCCTGTGTGCTACGATAAAGCTTGTTCTTCCCTCCATAAGCTTTGCAAATGCATTCTGAATCTTGATTTCTGTTCTTGTATCTATAGATGAGGTTGCCTCATCAAGTATAAGCATAGGTGGGCGTGTAAGCATGATTCTTGTTATACAAAGAAGCTGCTTCTGACCCTGTGACAGACTTCCGCCATCCTCACCTATAACTGTATCAAAGCCCTTAGGCAGTCTTTTTATAAAGCCATATGAATATGAAGCTTTTGCTGCATTAATAATCTCTTCATCTGTTGCATCAGGCTTACCCATAACGATATTCTCTCTTATAGTTCCTGCCTTAAGCCATGTTTCCTGAAGAACCATACCAAATCCATGTCTTAATGAATATCTTGTCATATCCCTGATATCCGTACCTGACACATCTATGCTTCCTGAGTTAACATCATAGAATCTCATTAAAAGATTGATTACTGTTGTTTTTCCACATCCAGTAGGTCCTACAATAGCTATTCTCTGACCTTTCTTTACATGCAGATTAAAGTCTTCAATAAGCTTCTTGTCAGGTGTATATGAAAAATATACATTATTAAGGTCAACTCTGCCATCAACTTCTTTAATATCAACTGCATTTTTAGCATCAGGAATCTCTGGTTCTTCCTCTATAAGCTCAAACATTCTTGCAGCACATGCAAGTGCATTCTGAAGTTCTGTTACAACCCCTGATATCTCGTTGAATGGCTTGGTATACTGATTGGCATAACTTAAAAAGCTTGATAACTGACCTACCGTGATTCCACCTGATATAGCTATAAATGCACCAGATACAGCAACACCTGCATATACAAGGCTGTTAACGAATCTTGTCGATGGGTTAGTAATTGATGAGAAGAATATAGCTCTTAATGAGTACTTCTGCAATCTTTCATTAATCTCATCAAAACGTGCTACTGCCTCATCTTCATAGTCATACGCCTTTACAACCTTCTCTCCGCCTATCATCTCATCTATGAAGGCTGTCTGCTCACCTCTTGTCTCAGACTGGAGCTTAAACATAGAATATGTCTTTTTTGCAATAAAGCTTGCTACAAAGAATGATACTGGTGTAATAAGTACAACAACAAGTGTTATCTTAACATTAATCGTAAGCATGAACACAAGTGTTCCGACTATAGTAAGAACACCTGAGAAAAACTGCGTAAATCCCATAAGAAGACCATCTGCAAACTGGTCAACATCAGCTATGACACGGCTCACTATATCACCATAAGACTGTCCATCTATATACTTAAGTGGAAGCTTCTGTATCTTTTCCATAGCCTCATCACGTATATCTCTTGTTACATGATATGTTATCTTATTGTTACATATATTCATTATCCACTGTGACAGCGCTGTTATGGCAACTATAACTCCTATTGTCACAAGAACCTTACTTATCCCTGCAAAATCAACATTGCCGGGTCCTACTATGTGATCTATTCCACGTCCGACAAGAATAGGTACATACAATGTAGATGCTACTGTCACTGCTGCCATAAGTATAGACAATACAAGAAATCCACTATACTTTTTTATTCTTTTAAGAACCTTTAAAAGCGTACCCTTCTGGGCTTTCTTCTTATCCTTATTATCTTTCATAACTACTCCATTTCATTTTTATAGTACAAAATGTACTATGTGTGCAGCAAGTACTATTTATACTACAAGTATTATTGTACACAGACTTTTTATTATGCTCTCTTAGCATCTTTAAACTGTGAATTATATATTTCCCTGTAAACCTCACAGTTTTCCAGCAGTTCACTATGTGTTCCAATTCCTGCTACATTACCATCATCAAGTACGATAATCTTATCTGCATGCATAAGTGATGCTGAACGCTGTGATACTATGAATACTGTAGGATTGTTTGGCATTGTCCTGATAGACTTTCTAAGTGCTGCATCTGTTGCAAAATCGAGCGCTGATGCACTGTCATCAAGTATAAGAACATCCGGCTTCTTAACTACAGCTCTTGCTATTGTAAGTCGCTGTCTTTGTCCACCTGAAAGATTCTTACCGCCCTGCTCTATCATATAGTCAAGACGTCCATCTTTCTTATCAACGAATTCCTTTGCCTGTGCTATGGCAAGTGCTTCATCTATTTCGCTGTCTGTTGCATTCTTTTTAGCTACATGCATATTATTTCTTATGCTTCCCTTAAAAAGAACCGCTTTCTGCATGACTATTCCGACTTTATCCCTTAATTCTTCTAACTTTATATCTTTTACATTAATACCATCTATAAGGACTTCTCCTTCTGTTGCATCATAGAATCTTGGAATAAGACCTACAAGACTCGACTTGCCTGAACCAGTGCCACCTATTATACCAATAGTCTGCCCTTTATATGCCTTAAAGCTTACACCGGCTATACTTGTATCTCCAGCTCCACTGTACTTAAGTGCTGTATTCTTAAACTCTACAACAGGCACATCATTATTAGATTCCTGCACGCTGGCTGTTCCATCCTGCATACCTGGTTTAACATCAAATATTGACTGGATACGTCCTGCACACGCAAGAGCTTTTGTGATATTAATAACAAGATTGGCAAGCTTGATAAGTTCCACAAGAATCTGCGACATATAGTTATAAAGTGCTACAACCTGTCCCTGTGTTAAGGCTCCCTGGTTAACTCTCACACCACCTATCCATATAAGTGCTATAATTGATACATTTACTACTACATAAGTAAGTGGATTCATAAGTCCTGATATCTTACCTACGAACTTCTGAAGATGATTAAGCTCTTCATTCTTTTCCTTAAAATGCTTAAGTTCGTCATCCTGCTTGTTAAATGCTCTTATGACTCTTACACCTGTAAGATTCTCTCTTGTTATACCCAGTATAGTATCAAGACCTGACTGAACTTTCTTGTATAAAGGTCTTGTACCTACCATAATTCCAAATACTATAACAGCAAGTACCGGAATAGCTGCCGCAAACACAAGTGCAGCCTTAACATCTATGGTAAATGCCATAATCATGGCACCAAACACTATAAATGGTGAACGTAGGAACAATCTTAATACAAGATTAACACCATTCTGCACCTGGTTAATATCACTTGTCATTCGTGTCATGAGAGTTGATGTGCCAAGCTCATCAAGCTCTGTGAATGAAAGTGACTGGATATGCTTGAAAAGTGCATGTCTTATGCCCGTTGCACATCCTACTGCTGCCTTTGCACTAAAATACTGTGCCGTTATAGAACATGTAAGACCTATAACTGCAAGTATAAGTAACATAAGACAGGATTTAACAATATAGCCTGTATCCTGATTAGCTATTCCCCTGTCAATAATCGATGCCACTACAAGCGGCACAAAAAGCTCAAAGAGTGCTTCCAGCATCTTAAAAAGAGGTGCAAGAACACATTCTTTCTTAAGTTTTTCCAGATACTTAAGTATCATTTTCATAACAAAATCCATTCCTTTCACACATATCGTACATTATATGTTGTGAGTATTAACAGTAAATTTTACAACTCACTAATATATTAATATTACTTCTTTATTTTCAATTAAAGCAATTAAATCAATTCCAGCATTTTTACAACATCACCGTCGTAAATGCCTTAATTACACTTTACACCATGTTACTCCAGCATAAACAACTGCGCTATTAGATTCTCATAACCGTACTTTCTCTTAGTCATAAAGAACTTGTTATATTCTTCATAATTATAATAAGAATGTTCGTATTGTCTTGAATACAGATGTGCAAGATCTACCTGCCTTACGAATTCCAGCTTTTTATCGTTACAATGCCAGTCAGCAACATCCATCATCTTAAGTGCCAGCAATCCTACAACTGCACCTTTCATCTTAAGCAGGACATTATAGTCATATACAGCATCAAGAAAATATCTGTAAATATAATACATAAGTATCTGCTCATATGCATGCTGGTTATTCACATAATACTTATCAAATTCAGCTACAATATTCTTAAACTCTTCGGCATCCCTACAATTCTCATAGAAAGTGTTAACCTCCTGTACATATATATTCCAGTCTGGATTAATTACTTCCATTCCTTTGAATCTGTCGAACAGACGTCTTGTATATAGATATGCTTCTTGACGTCTGGCTGCAATACTGCGTGCCTTGTCAAGCTTATGCTCCCTATAATCCTGTTTTGCATATCTTTTACAGACACCTATTATAAGTTCATCTCTTTCCCTGTCAAGATAATACTGTATATCTTTAGCGAACATAAGCACAAGAACTGCTCTTTCAGCTATTGTATAATCCCTGTCAGAAACTATGTTATAAGCTATTGTACGTGCCTGTCTTAGCTGAATATAAGTCACAGGGTCTATGTCGTTATAAGTGCTTATCTCTTCATCACTATCTTTAACATCAAATGTAAGCTCCCCCTTATATCCTAATATAAGTTCACCAGCTGTCTTACATGATGGCGCTATGCCTATCTCTTTTATGCTTCCATATTCATTAATAAAACGTGGAAATTCAGCACATGTCTCACATAGCTTATCCTCTCCAAGTGCAATATAAAGGTCACACAGATTGTCATCATTTAGAAACGGGCATCTTCCATTATTCAGTGTAAATGTACATCCACCATCATCAGACGGCACCATTACATCCTTTAATCTTTTTCCAAAACTTCCTTTTACCTTCTTATAATACTTATAAGAGGCCTCATCAACATCAACATCCCACCCGGCACAGCACGTATCTGTACACTTCCCTGCTATGCACCTGAAATGTTTATAATAATCTGGTGTTACTATCTTCATTTATTTTCCTCTTTATTTAATCATAGCTGCACAGGACTGTTCGTTGTCGTATACATCTGTTATCGTTACATAAACATATCACTACATAAACGTATCACTACATACTGCTCTTATTAGTCATACCCTTAATCCATGTATATATGGAAGTGACAAAAAGCACTGCAAATATCGCACATGAAACAAAATACATATAAAAAAGATATGGTCTTGCTATAAGCCAGTCTGTCATCGGTGATGTATACAATTCACTAAGTGTGAAAACACCATTAAGCATTGACATAGAAGACATCTGAAGAACCTGTGGATATTTTGCTATAGCAATATATGCAAACATCCCTATAGCCGGGAACGACATACAGCCTGATATAAATGCAACAACTATACTTATAGTTCTTACTGTAAATGCTTTACTGCTTATCTGTTTCCTGGTAAGTATATTAAATACAATGGCAGCAACCATAAGTATTATCATTAACATATAATCATCAAGCAATAACGCCACTCTGCTAAACAATGCTTCACCATTCAGTGATGAATACTGTGCCATAAGCATATAAAAATTATAAACTGCTTTAATTCCTGTATAAAAAGCACCTATAATTACTATCCTGAATATTATGTTTATAATTCTGTTTCCATTATTATCTGTATTATATGGCATAATTAATCTGTTCTCCTTAATCTTCTGACTCCAATATTGATACAATGATACGAGTATCAAGAGGTATTTTTATTTTTTGTTTTCTGTCTTCTGCTGCAAATTCATTCCGAAATATATTAAGTATAACATACTTAACCTGCAAAACAATGCTGTTATTAATATATTTTTCATTAATTTTTCCTTATTGAAATACTATGCACTTTATGTGTATAATTATAACATTATATTAATATCTGTTTTATGTTTGAATTGATATTAAAACCATAGAAAGGGCAATGAAATGAACAAGAAAAAACACTCCGTATTAAAACGCATCTTAATGCTTGTTACGGTTATCATGTTATCTTTTACTGCATCTTTTTCGCTAACAGCATGCGGTAAAAGTAACATTCCTGAAAATAAAGTATTTTCAGTTGATGACCTTTCCGGCAAGTCAGTAGGTGTACAGTTAGGAACCACTGGTGATATATATGTTTCCGATATGGAAACCGATGGCTCCGGAACAAAGGTTGAACGATATAACAAAGGAAATGATGCCATACAGGCACTTAAACAGGGAAAAATCGATGCAGTTGTTATAGATGCTCAGCCAGCTAAAGCATTTGTTGAGGCAAACAGTGACCTGATGATGCTTGATGAAGAATTCGTAACTGAAGATTATGCTATATGTGTAGCAAAAAACAACAGTTCTCTTACATCTTCCATTAACGAAGCTCTCAATGCACTTATAAACAATGGTACGATAAATACAATTATTAATAACTACATAGGTGAAAATCCTACAAAAGAGGCTTATGTACCTAAAAGCACTGGTTCCAACGGCACTCTTACTATAGCCTTAAATGCTTATTTCGAACCTTATGAGTATTACAATAACGGAAAAGTATGTGGTATTGATGTTGATATTGCTAATGCTATTGCTGATCATCTTGATAAAAGTGTTGTGGTTGAAGATATGGAATTCGATTCTATCATAACAGCAGTAGCCTCTGGAAAAGCTGATATAGGTATATCAGGAATGACTGTAACAGAAGAACGTAAGAAAAATATTGATTTTACTATCCCTTACACTACTTCAAGCCAGGTTATAATCGTAAGAAATAATGATGCCACACATCATGGAACAACTCTTGCAGACAAATTCAAGACTGACTTTATTAATGAAGGCAGATACCAGTATCTTTTAACTGGTCTAAAGAATACTTTAATTATTGCATTATGTGCTGCTATCATAGGTATTATCATAGGTTTCCTTGTTGCTATAGTAAGGTCTAACCACGATAAAACTGGCGGCATGACGATAGCCAATTTCATATGTAATATTTATCTTACTGTAATCCGTGGTACACCAACTATGGTTCAGTTACTTATTATTTATTATATAATATTCAGTTCAGTCCAGATTAATAAAATATTTGTTGCCATACTCGCATTTGGTATTAACTCCGGTGCTTATGTAGCTGAAATATTCCGTTCTGGTATTATGTCTATCGATAACGGACAGTTTGAAGCAGCACGAAGCCTCGGTCTTAGCTACAGAAAAACAATGAATCTTGTAATACTTCCACAGGCATTCAAGAATGTTTTACCTGCGCTTGCCAACGAATTCATCGTTCTGTTAAAGGAAACTTCTATCAGTGGTTATATAGGACTTAACGATCTTACACGTGGTGGTGATATTATACGAAGCATAACATATGACCCTATGCTCCCACTCTTTGGCGTGGCTATCATCTATCTTGTATTAGTTGTTATCCTTTCATCACTTGTTAAGAAACTTGAAAGGAGATTAAGAAGCAATGAGCGACACTAATGTAATTCTTGAAGTTAAGAACCTTAAAAAGACTTTTGGTGACCACGAAGTATTAAAGGATATTAACACTACAGTTAAAAAAGGAGAGGTTATCGCAATAATCGGACCATCAGGATGTGGTAAATCCACATTTTTAAGGTCTCTTAACCTCCTTGAAGTACCTACTTCAGGTCATATTATATATGAAGGCCACGACCTCACTGAAAAGGGAATAGATCTTGATAAGCTACGACAGAGTATTGGAATGGTATTCCAGCATTTCAACCTGTTTCCTAATATGACTATCAAAAAAAATATTACTCTTGCACCTGTACAGCTTGGACTTACGTCC
>JBNMGS010000008.1:0-13645 GCA_050872365.1 Lachnospira sp. | reverse complement strand
GAATCTCTTAAGCTATAAGCCAGATGAATTATTTGATGAGAATGGCAGATTGATTCCAGAATTAAGAGCACTTGCACCAGAGGGAGATCACAGAATAAGTGCTAACCCACATGCTAATGGCGGTAAGCTGTTAAGAGATTTAAGACTTCCTGACTTCAGGGATTATGGTGTTGATGTACCATTTCCGGGAGCAAAGGAAGGTCAGGATATGATTGAACTTGGAGGTTTTGTAAGAGATATCTTTAAGTTAAATGAAGAAACAAAGAATTTCAGAATCTTTGGACCAGATGAGACTATGTCTAACAGATTAGGAAAAGTATTTGAAGAGACAAACAGAGACTGGAACAATGCTCTTAAGGATAACGATGAATTTCTTGCCAAAGATGGACGTGTAATGGATTCAATGCTTTCAGAGCATATGTGTGAGGGATGGTTAGAAGGTTATCTTCTTACCGGCCGTCATGGTTTCTTTGCAAGTTACGAAGCATTTATAAGAATAGTGGATTCTATGGCGGCACAGCATGCCAAGTGGTTAAAGGTATGTTCACAGCTTCCTTGGAGACAGTCAATAGCATCACTTAATCTTATTCTTTCATCAAATGTATGGCAGCAGGATCATAACGGATTCACGCACCAGGATCCAGGCTTTCTTGACCATATAGCTAATAAGAAGGCAGATGTTGTAAGAATGTACCTTCCACCAGATACTAACTGCCTGCTTTCATGCTTTGATCATTGCATAAGAAGTCGTGATTATGTAAATGTTCTTGTAACATCTAAGCATCCAAGACCACAGTGGCTTACTATGGAACAGGCTGTTAAGCATTGTACACAGGGTGTAGGTATCTGGGAATGGGCAAGTAATGACCAGGGTGAAGAACCAGATGTTGTAATAGCAGGCTGCGGTGAAACACCTACACTTGAGGCACTTGCAGCAGTAACTATATTAAGAGATAACATGCCTGGCTTAAAGATCAGATTTATCAATGTAGTTGATTTATTCAAGCTTCAGTCAAATACACAGCATCCACATGGTCTTTCAGATACAGATTATGATGCATTATTTACAAAGGACAAGCCTATTATATTTGCATTCCATGGCTATCCTACACTTATACATGAGCTTACATATTACAGGCATAACAGAAATCTACATGTATTTGGATATCAGGAAGAGGGCACAATCACAACTCCTTTTGATATGAGGGTGCAGAACGGGATTGACCGTTATCATCTTGTACAAGCAGTTATTAATGCACTTCCACAGCTTGGCAACAAGGGTTCATATCTTCTTCAGAAGATGAGAGATACTTTAGTTGAACATAAGCAGTATATAAGCGAGTATGGTATGGATCTTCCGGAAGTACAGGAATGGAAATGGCATACACCAGAAAGCAGATAATAACAGGTTTATGTCAGGGACAACGTAAAATATGAGAAATAAGCATAAAAAATCAGATAAAAACTGTTATACATATTGCAAAATGTAAAAAATAATAATATTATATAAGTAACTTTTAACAATGTACTTTTTAAAAGTATCAGATTACTTATAATCAAAATATGGAAAATGTAATTATTGATGTACATTTTCCATATTTGGGATTAACAAAGATTTGGTTATAAGTGCGTCTATGGTTACATAATAACAGGTGGTAATCGGTGTTTTATATAGGAGTAGCAGAATAGATGTAATCATAGTGCTAAAAACAGAATGGAGGATTTTTACGATGAATAACAAACCAGAGATTAAGATTGGTGTTGTAGCAGTAAGCAGAGACTGTTTCCCAGAAAGCTTGTCAGTTAATAGAAGAAAGGCACTTGTAGAAGCTTATAAGAGTAAGTATGATGCAGCAGATATCTATGAATGTCCAGTATGCATTGTAGAAAGTGAGATACATATGCAGCAGGCTCTTGAGGATATTAAAAAGGCAGGCTGTAATGCATTATGTGTATATCTTGGTAATTTCGGACCTGAGATATCAGAGACTATGCTTGCAAAGTATTTTGATGGCCCTAAGATGTTCGTTGCTGCTGCAGAAGAAACATCAGCCAATGGAGGACTTGTAGGTAACAGAGGTGATGCTTATTGTGGTATGCTTAACGCAAGCTACAATCTTAAGTTAAGAGGTGTTAAGGCTTATATTCCTGATTATCCAGTTGGAACAGCTGATGAGTGTGCAGATATGATTCATGAGTTTTTACCTGTTGCCAGAGCGGTATATGCACTGAATAATCTTAAGATAATAAGCTTTGGTCCAAGACCTAACAACTTTCTTGCATGTAATGCACCTATTAACCAGTTATATAATCTAGGAGTAGAGATTGAAGAAAATTCAGAGCTTGATCTTTTTGAAAGCTATAATAATCATGCTGGAGATAAAAGAATACCAGATGTAGTTAAGAGTATGGAAGAAGAACTTGGAGCTGGTAATAAGAAACCAGAGATACTTTCAAAGCTAGCACAGTATGAACTTACTCTTCTTGACTGGGTGGAAGCGCATAAGGGCTCAAGAAAATATGTTGCTATTGCTGGCAAATGCTGGCCTGCTTTCCAGACACAATTTGGTTTTGTTCCATGTTATGTTAACTCAAGACTTACAGCTATGGGTATTCCTGTATCATGTGAGGTTGATATATATGGTGCTCTCAGTGAATTTATCGGAACAGTGGTAAGCAACGACACAGTTACCCTTCTTGATATTAATAATACAGTACCTTCAGATATCTATAACGAGGATATTAAGGGTAAGTTCAATTATACAATCAAAGATACATTTATGGGCTTCCATTGTGGTAATACAGCTTCATCTAAGCTTGCATTCTGTGAGATGAAGAATCAGATGATTATGGCACGTTCACTTCCAGAAGAGGTTACTAATGGAACTCTCGAAGGAGACATCGTTCCTGGAGATATTACATTCTTTAGATTACAGAGTACTTCTGATAGTCAGTTAAGAGCATATATAGCACAGGGCGAGGTTCTTCCTGTAAGAACACGTTCATTTGGTTCAATTGGTATTTTTGCTATTAATGAGATGGGAAGATTCTATAGACACGTACTTATAGAAAAGAATTACCCTCATCATGGTGCGGTTGCATTTGGACATTTTGGAAAAGCATTGTTTGATGTGTTTAAGTATATTGGTGTTGAAGATATTGCTTATAATCAGCCAGCAGGCGTACTTTACAAGTCTGAGAATCCGTTTGCATAGTTTTTGACAGCAGATTTAATATATATGGATTAAGTAAAGCTGGAAGTTACCTGCATACTTTAGCTGTTTAATCAGCAGGGTGAACATAAAAGATTACGATTAAGAAGATATTGTTCAGGCGGTAATCATAGTATAAGTTCATCCTGCTTTTTAATGAACGCAAAAGAAAAGGAAGCGGCTGCGAAGCAGCCATTTACTTTTCCTGCGTCATTAACGAACGAATAGTCATGCGAAGCAGGACGAAAGAGTGCGATAGCACGGGTTCGTGAGTGTAGGATGTTAAAAGAGTAGCTCATGGTTTAATGAACGCAAAAGAAAAGGAAGCAGCCAGTAAATATTTTATAAGGTGCATATATGCACAGAACAGGGGTGGTTTATGTATTATATAGGAGTGGATTTAGGAACATCCTCAGTTAAGCTTATACTCATGGAAAAAACTGGAAATATAGTTAATACAGTATCAAAAAGTTATCCTATAGATTTTCCAAAGCCAGGCTGGTCAGAACAGAATCCGTATGACTGGTACGATAAAACATGTGAAGGTATAAAAGAGCTTGTTGCAGGATATAACAAGGAAGATGTTGCAGGAATAAGCTTTGGTGGACAAATGCATGGTCTTGTTATACTCGATGAGAATGATAATGTTATAAGACCGGCTATTTTATGGAATGATGGAAGAACAACTAAAGAATGTGACTACCTTAATAATGTTATTGGAAAAGATAAGCTTACAGAATATACAGCTAATATAGCATTTGCAGGTTTCACAGCACCAAAGATTCTGTGGGTTAAGAAAAATGAGCCTGAGAATTTTAAAAAGATATCAAAGATAATGCTTCCAAAGGATTATATTGCTTATAGACTTACAGGAGTTCATTGTACAGATGTGTCTGATGCATCTGGTATGCTGCTTTTAGATGTTAAGAAACGTGACTGGTCTGATGAGATGATTGATATATGCGGTATAACAAGGAAACAGCTTCCTAAGCTTTATGAAAGTTATGAAAAGGTAGGATATCTTACTAAAGAGGCGGCCGGTGCACTTGGACTTACAGACAAGGTGATTGTGGCTGCTGGTGCAGGCGATAATGCCGCCGCTGCTGTAGGAACAGGAACAGTAGGAGATGGTATGTGTAATATTTCACTTGGTACAAGTGGAACAATATTTATCTCTAATAAAGAGTTCAGCGTTGATAACAACAATGCACTCCACTCATTTGACCATGCAGATGGAAACTACCATCTTATGGGGTGTATGTTAAGCGCAGCTTCATGCAACGGCTGGTGGATGGATGGAATTCTTAAAGACACCGATTACAAAACTGCACAGGAATGTATAACAGATGATATGCTTGGAAATAATCATGTATATTTTTTGCCATATCTTATGGGTGAACGTTCACCTCATAATAATCCGCTTGCAAGAGCTACATTTACGGGAATGACAATGGATAGCACAAGAACAGATATGACACAGGCTGTGCTTGAAGGAGTAGCGTTTGCCATAAGAGATTCTTTTGAAGTAGCTAAGGAACTTGGAATTAATATAACGGAAACAAAAATGTGCGGTGGCGGTGCCAGGAGTGAATTATGGTGTCGTATAATGGCAAATGTACTTGGAATAAAGGTTAATCTGTTAAAGTCCGAGGAAGGTCCATCCATGGGAGCAGCTATGCTTGCAATGGTTGCGGCAGGTGAGTATAAGAATGTGCAGGAGGCAGCTGACAATATTGTTGAAATATGTAAGACAATTAAACCACAAAAAGCGATTGCAGACAGATACAATTCACGTTATAATACATTTAAGCAGATATATCCGGCATTGAAACCGGTATTTGACATAATGTAACTGTTCAGATGAGCTGAGCAGCATATTAAAGTGTGGCTTTGAGCAGTGATAGATACGAAGCTGAGCATAATCTGAAAATAAACGACAGCCTGCTTACAAAATAGGATTATATTATGCAGTGCTGCCAGCTTCAGATATGATGAGAAAGGAGATTATGTTATGAAATTTTTTATAGATACAGCAAATGTAGATGAAATCAGAAAAGCTAATGATATGGGGGTTATATGCGGAGTAACAACTAATCCTTCACTTATTGCTAAGGAAGGTAGAGATTTTAACGAAGTAATAAAGGAAATCACAAGCATTGTTGATGGACCTATAAGCGGAGAAGTAAAGGCTACAACAGTAGATGCAAAGGGCATGATTAAGGAAGGACGTGAGATAGCAGCAATACATCCTAATATGGTTGTTAAGATACCTATGACAGTAGAGGGTCTTAAGGCAGTCAAGGTTCTTTCATCAGAAGGTATTAAGTGTAATGTAACACTCATCTTTTCAGCCAATCAGGCGCTTTTAGCAGCAAGGGCAGGAGCAGCATATGTATCTCCTTTCCTTGGAAGACTTGATGATATATCACAGCCTGGTATCCAGCTTATTGAGGATATCGTTGGTATATTTTCTAACTATGATATACAGACAGAGATTATCTGCGCAAGCATAAGAAATCCTATACATATAACAGACTGTGCACTTGCAGGTGCAGATATAGCAACAGTTCCATATAAGGTTATAGAACAGATGGTACATCATCCATTAACAGATGCAGGTATAGAAAAGTTTCAGAAAGATTATAAGGCAGTATTTGGTGAGTAAATGATATCAACAACAAGGATAACCACTTCAGAGGTTAGAAAGTATAATAAAAACAGAATATTTAAGCTTATATATAACAGTAACAGCATATCAAGACAGGAGATAGCAGATGCTCTTGGATTGTCTCTTCCTACTATTAACCAGAATATCAAGCTTCTTAAGGAAGAAGGACTTATACTTCTTGAGGGTAATTTTGACTCAACTGGCGGCAGAAAAGCACAGATGATAACTGTGAATGTATCTGCAAGATGTGCTGTAAGTGTAAATATATGTCCAGCCGAGATAAGAACAAGCCTTATTGACCTGAGTGGTGAGATAAAGGATGAGATTAGTCTTAAGACAGAATTTAGCACAGATGCCAATTATGGCATAAAGGTGGCTGAACTGGTTGATAATGTCATAAGGACTAATCATATATCAGAAGATAATCTGTTAGGAGTAGGAATTACTATGCCAGGTGTTTTTAACGCTGATAACAGTATGTTAATATTCTCACCGCCTCTAAAGGTTAAGAACTATAAGACGGATAATATAACAAAATATATTAAGTATAATTATATTGTACAGAATGATGCAAGAGCAGCCGCATTTGCTGATTACTGGTATGAACATAAGAATGAGAAGGCCTTAAAGGATGAAGAACTTGGGGAAAAGTTGTATCTTATGGTAAGTGATGGAGTTGGAGGAGCTGGTGTCAGCAACAACACTATTAAGCGTGGTCAGCACAACAGATATGGTGAATTCGGGCATATGACATTATATCCCGGTGGGAAAAAGTGTATGTGTGGAAAAAATGGATGTATAGAAAGTTACCTTTCAACTAAAAATATATCTACGGATATAGGACTTACACTTGATGAATTCTTTAAAAAGTTATCTGAAAAAGATGCAAAGTGTATGCATATATTTGATGAATATCTTGATAATCTTACAACAAGCATTAATAACCTTTATGTAATATTTGACAGGGATGTTGTTGTAGGAGGAGTTATGGCAAGGTATCTGCCTGAATTTGAGAAAGATATAAGAAAAAGACTTATAGATAAGTTTTCTTTTGACACAGATGCAAGCTATTTTTCGCTGTCAAAATGCACTGCCCAAAGAGCAGATACAGGAGCAGCGATAATGTTTCTTACAGATTTCATAAATGGTATATAAAATGATATATAGTTAATGCAAAGAGAAAGTAATCGGCTGCAAAGCAGCCATTTACCTTTTTCTGCATTATGAACAAATAGGGGACGATTATATATATGAATGGGGAAAATATTTTAATTAAGTTAAAAAAAGTGATAAGTATAGAACACTGCGTTGTAAGATTTTTTATGGCGTGGTGTTTTATTTGTATAATTCAGACAATAACTGTATGGGGAATGGGAACAGGAATAGATGAATTAGAATATGTAAAACTGATAAATATACCTGTAATGACAACATGTGTTATTATAATAATGTCAGTGTTATACAGTGTGTTCTATATGCTTGAAAAGAAAAACAAAGAAATATCACGTAAGATAGAAGGCAGGCTGTTAGTGATATTGACAGTTGTGTATGCGAGCATATGTGCTATACAGAATGATAATATATATTTTGTGATAGCGCTTGTGGCACTTGTATCTATGTCGATAGTTTATTATATTAGATATGCAGGTGTTCATAATGTTGTAATTACAAGAAAAACATATATGGTTATTGTATTAATAACAGCAATAATATACATCGCTTTTGTGAGTTTTTGTATGGTGACAAGATATTTGTCATATTATGCGCCTAATTATGACATGGGGCTTTTTTCGCAGATGTTTTATTATATGAAGACAACTGGAATTATGCAGACAACTAGCGAGAGAGATTATCTTATGTCGCATATGTGTGTTCATATATCACCAGTGTTTTACCTGATATTGCCATTATATATGATATTTTCTTCACCGGTTATGTTAGAGATAATACAGCCTGTTCTTGTGGCAGCGGCAGTTATACCACTTGCACTTATATGCAGAAATAGAAAATTATCAAGATGGGAAACTGCATTAATTATAATTATATATTGCTTTTATCCGGTTATGAGTGGAGGATGTTTTTATGATATACATGAAAATATGTTTTTCCCTTTGCTGCTAAGTCTTTTTCTTCTGTTTATGGAAAAAGATAATACGGTTGGAATGTGCATATTTGCTGTTCTTGTATGGATTATAAAAGAAGATGCCAGTGTTCTTATGATGTTTGTCGGATTATATATGATGTTCGATGTGAAAATGCGTAAAAAAGGAGCAATTCTGTTTGTGTTATCAGCGGTGTATTGTCTGTTCGCATGTACACTCCTTAAATATATTGGGGCAGGCGTTGTTTCAGGCAGGTATAATAATATGATACCGGATGGCGATGGCAATATGTTTTCTGTGATAAAAACAGTATTTGTCAATCCGGTGTATTTAATAACACAGATGTTTGCACAGGATAATATTATATTCATATTTCAGACTATGGGTGTATTGTTATTTCTGCCGTTGATGACAAGAAAATGGTCAAGATATATTCTTATAGGACCATATGTACTGTTTAATCTTGTACCGGATTATCAGTATATGCACAGCATATATTTTCATTATGTGTTTGGTTCAGGAATGCTGCTTATATATCTTGTTGTACTTAATATATCAGATATGAATATGAATAACAGGATGAAAATGTTGTATATAGCAGTAACATCATCTATGATATTTTTTATGGCATATAATATTCCTAAACTTGGAAATGCAATTGATTATTTTGAAGAAGACAGACAGGAAATATATAGAACAATGGATGATGGACTTGCGGTGATTCCGGATGATGCAAGTGTTGTTGCGACAACTTTTCTATGCACTCATCTGTCACAAAGGAAAGAATTATATGAACTATATTATACAGATAAAAGCGCGGAATATATTGCAATTGATTTAAGAAATGGTTCAGAAGATTATGATGAACAAAAATATATGAATAATAGCAGATACGAAACAGTGTATTATTCTAAGGACGCAATAGTTGTATTTCGTGATACGTTTTATGAATGATTATTGAATAAATCACAGGATTTGATATAATTGACATATATGATGCCTTTTTTGGCATAGGAATGTAAAAGATGGAGGATAATAATATGATAGCAGAATCTATGAAAGCACTTGTTAAAGGAAGTTCAGTAATAAGGGCCATGTTTGAGGAGGGCAACAGACTTGCCAAAATATACGGAGCAGAGAATGTATATGATTTCTCTTTAGGTAATCCTAATGTGCCAGCACCAGCAGAGGTTAATCAGGCAATCAAAGAAATAGTTGACGAAGAAGATTCTGTAGTCCTTCATGGATATATGAGTAATTCAGGTTTTGAAGATGTAAGAGAAGCGATTGCGCAGTCTCTTAATAAAAGGTTTGATACACATTTTAATTACAGCAATATAGTTATGACAGTTGGTGCAGCAGGTGGACTTAATACTATACTTAAGACTATTATTAATCCTGGTGATGAGGTTCTTACATTTGCACCTTTCTTTGGTGAATATAAGAATTATGTAGGTAACTTTGGTGGAAAGCTTGTTGCTGTATCACCTGATACAAGCACATTCCAGCCTAAGTTTGATGAATTTGAGAAGCTTATCAATAAGAATACAAAGGCAGTAATAGTTAATAATCCTAATAATCCTACCGGTGTTGTTTATTCAGAGGAAACTATTAAGAAGCTTGCTAAGATTATGGAAGATAAGCAGAAGGAACTGGGCATAGAAATATTCCTTATAGCAGATGAGCCATACAGAGAACTTGCATATGATGGTGTTGAGGTTCCATATCTTACAAAATATTATGATAATACTATTGTTGGTTATTCATATAGTAAATCACTTTCGCTTCCTGGTGAACGTATAGGATATCTTGTTATACCAGATGAGGTGTCAGATTCAGATGATATGAAATCAGCTGCTTCTGTAGCTACACGTATTCTTGGCTTTGTTAATGCACCATCACTTCAGCAGAAGGTTATAGCCAGATGTCTTGATGCAAAGGTAAATATAGAAGCATATGATAAAAACAGAAAAGCATTATATGAAGGACTTACTGAGCTTGGCTTTGAATGTGTTAAACCAGAGGGCGCATTTTATCTTTTTGTAAAATCACCTACAGAGGATGAAAATATATTCTGTGATACAGCTAAGAAGCATAATATACTTATTGTACCAGGTTCTTCATTTGGATGTGCGGGTTATGTAAGAATGGCGTACTGTGTATCTTATGATACTATAGTTAATTCACTTCCTAAGTTTGCTGAGGTTGCAAAGGAAATGGGAGTTAATAAGAATTAGATTTACTATGCGTAAAACGAGCGCAGATATAATGATTAATTATGAAAAGAGGAAAAATACGTGAAAGCTTGGGAGAATAATATAAGAAAAGTAGAACCATATGTTCCTGGAGAACAGCCTAAGGATACGGATGTTATTAAGCTTAATACTAATGAGAATCCATATCCACCAGCACCAGAGGTGAGTAAGGCAGTAGAGAATACAGATATTGACAGATTAAGATTATATCCAGATCCTGATGTAACAGACCTTGTAGCTGCAATAGCAGATTATTATGGTATGAATAAAAATCAGGTATTTGTAGGTGTGGGCTCTGATGATGTATTGTCTATGAGTTTTCTCACATTTTTTAATGGAACTAAGCCGGTGCTTTTTCCAGATATTACATATTCATTTTATAGTGTATGGGCAGATCTTTACAGAATACCGTATGAAAAACAGGCACTCGATGAAGAATTCAATATAATACCTTCTGACTATTATAAGGAGAATGGCGGAGTTATATTTCCTAATCCTAATGCACCAACAGGTATATATATGGGACTTGATAAGGTAAGAGATATAATTGAGCATAACAGGGATGTTGTTGTTATAGTAGATGAAGCCTATATTGATTTTGGTGGACAGTCAGCGTTAGAACTTGTTAATGAATATGATAATCTTTTGGTAGTGCAGACATTTTCCAAGTCACGTTCAATGGCTGGTATGAGAATAGGATATGCATTTGGTTCGCCAAAGCTTATAAAAGCTCTCAACGATGTTAAATTCTCATTCAATTCATATACTATGAATATGACATCTATTAATTATGGCGTGGCATCTATTAACAATAAGGATCATTTTGAAAAATGTGTTGACAAAATTGTGAAGACAAGGGAAAATGCTAAAGATTCACTTGCAAAGCTTGGATTTACATTTCCTGATTCAAAGACTAATTTTATTTTTGCAACTCATAAAAGTGTACCGGCAAAAGAAATATTTGAGAAGCTTAAGGCAAAGAAGATATATGTCAGATATTTTAACCAGCCAGGCATTGATAATTACTTAAGAATAACTGTTGGTACAGATGAACAGATGAATAAGCTTATGGAAGCACTATCACAGATAGTAGCATGATTATGATTGACAAAGGCAGGAATTAAAATATGGCTGTACCTTTTGAAAATAGAAATTTTCACAAAGAACTTGAAAAAATGGTAGAAAAATTAAAAGCAGAAGGAAATGTTCCGACATTATTGCTACATAGCTGCTGCGCACCATGTAGCAGCAGTTGTATAGAGTTTTTATCAAAATTTTTTCATGTTACAGTATTTTATTATAATCCTAACATATCAGAAAGTTCAGAGTATAAAAAACGTGTAGAAGAGCAGAAAAGATTTATAAAAGAATTTAGTACACCTTATAAAGTATCTTTTATAGAAGGTGATTATGAACCTGATGTGTTCTACAAAACAGTCAGAGGACTCGAAAGGGAACCAGAGGGTGGTGCAAGGTGTTTTAAATGTTATGAGTTAAGATTAAGAAAAACAGCAGAACTGGCTAAAGAATTAGGATTTGATTATTTTACAACAACACTTACAATTAGTCCCTTAAAGAACAGTGTAAAACTGAACGAGACGGGTCTTAAGGTGGCAGATGAAACAGGAACACAGTATCTTTTATCGGATTTTAAGAAAAAAGAGGGTTATAAAAGATCTATAGAGTTATCAAAAGAATATAATTTGTA
Source organism: Lachnospira sp. (assembly GCA_050872365.1). Lineage (GTDB taxonomy): Bacteria > Bacillota > Clostridia > Lachnospirales > Lachnospiraceae > Lachnospira. Next base: position 1,700 of record JBNMGS010000008.1, on the reverse strand, counting down.
CAGACAGAATTATTGTGGCTGTGTATATTCTAAAAGAGAAGAAAATGATGAAAAATAGATAAAGGAGATAAATATATGGCTAAGAAGAAAAATGGTTTATTAAAATTTGCAGTAGGTGTTGGTGCGGCAGCAGTTGCAGGTAAGGTTGCATATGATAAAGTTAAGGAAACTAAGAACAAGCTAAACAAGGAAGAACAGGACAGTGCAGAGCTTGAGGTGCGTAAGTACAACGCTGTGTGTGAAAAGAGAGCTGTTGAGGTAGAAGATGAAGAATTTATGGGATGTGAGGTTAAGGCAGTAGTATCTAAACTTACAGTAGATCTTTCGCTTGCTGTTTTTGAAAAGGATGTTTATATTAATTTTGAAAGTATAGGCAGTAATGTATCTATAGTACTTCCTGAAGGTGTTAATGTTACATGTGATATTGATAAAAAGCTTTCTAACATACAAAATTATGTTGAAAATTCAGATGAAGATGGTATTCATACAGTTTATATAATAGGAAAGGCAATACTTAGTAGTGTTGAAGTAGTTCCAATAAATTTTTCATCTGAAAGTGAAGAGGATAAGGATACATTAGAAGATTTTGATGATGAAGCAGCATTTGCAGATTCAGAAAATGTTGAAGTCAAAGTTATAAATGAATCGAAAGAACAAGAAAAATCTGACGAAATAGAAAAATCAGAAGAAACAAAAAAAGCAGCAGATGATGAAGAAGACGTTCTTGCAGGTATTGAGATTGAAGAAGTAGAAGATGTTAATGAAGAATTAACAGGGGTTGATAAAGATAAGAAAACAGAAACAAAAGAAAATAAAACAGAAACTATCGACCTCGAAGAGGTGTAGAATAGTTCAGACTGTTTTATAATGGGAATGGTGTTGTATGAAATACAGAGATAAACTTATTAAGTATTTTGAAGATGCACCAGAAGGAGCTGTAATAGTTGCCAATGACATGTACGATAAAGGCTTTACAAAGATGAGCCACGATGCGTTTTTCAGGGCAGTAGAAAGATTATGTGATGATGGAATTATCATAAGAGCAGGAAAAGGAATGTATATTAAAGCAGCAGATAAAGAAAAAAATATTGAAGAGTTGCTGCTTAATTATTTTTTTGGCGAAAACAATGATAATGGGTTATTTATAGGCTACTGTCTCTATAATAAATATATGGTTTCTATGCATAATACAGAAAAAATAGAACTGTATTCTAACGTGATAAAAGCACGGACCTGTGAAGTTGGCAATATATATGTAAAGCGGACTGGTGTAAAGCTGGATTTTGAGAATGCCAGAATTATAGAGGCACTTGAGATTATGCAGAATTATTACGATATTGAACAACTAAATAAGCTTAAATTTGCCCGGTTCGCTAAACAGTTTGCACTTAATTACAGCGATGAAGCGGCGGTAAATGTACTTGAACATATGAAATATAAGAAGAGTACGATTGCATTTATGAAGAAGGTGCTTGATATGTATAAGGTTGAAAATTCACTTCAGCAGTACTTAAGTTATGCATCTAATTATAAGGTGCCGGCGGTTCAAAGAATTGCACGGTAAAATTATGAAGCTGAATCTAAGACTGGGATATAAAGAAAGCCGCAGCATTAATGCGTATATAGAATATATTTTTGGTATGTTCTATAAAAAATAAAAACAAAAAACACTTTACAATTTTGTATACACTATATATAAT
>JBNMGS010000007.1:0-13693 GCA_050872365.1 Lachnospira sp. | reverse complement strand
TTTGACCCTGGCATCATTTACATTACAGTTACTTAGTTTAGTTTTATATTATTCATAAGACAAATAAATAATATTTATAAATATATAGATTTTATCTATGAATTGAATTGGTATGAAAATGCATTATCATACGCAGTATTTGTGTATGCACACATCTGGCACAAAACTGTTATATTCAGAAATGTGCACAGACATAAACCTGTTATAAGCAAAAAGCGTGTGCAGAAAAGAAGGTTATTATGAATTTGTATTATATAAAGTACTTTGTCACACTGGCAGAGTACAAGCATTACACGAAGGCAGCTAATGCGTTGTGTATAACGCAGCCCAGTCTTTCGCATGCTATAGCCCAGCTTGAAAAAGAGCTTGGTGTTCCGCTTTTTGAGCGTAGTGGCAGAAATACAACGCTTACAAGGTTCGGACAGGAATTTCTTGTGTATGCAAAGCAGACATTAAGCACGATTGATGAGGGTGTGGAGTCCATAAAGAAAAGTGCAAGGGGAGATGGCATCATTAGATTAGGATTCTTAAGGCCGCTTGGTGTCGATTATATCCCGGAGCTTGTAACTGAATATATGAAGAAGAACAGTGAGCGTGATATACAGTTCACTTTCCACACGGATGTGACAGGAAGGCTTGTTGAGGGAATGATTGACAGGAAGTATGATGTCCTGTTTTGTTCACGTCCCGATGAGGCATGTGGACTTACAGATAAGAAGGTTATGCAGGAAAAGCTTGTACTTATAGCACCTAAAGGTCATCCTGTGATGTCAGCGTGTGACAGTGATGGTAAGATTAAGCTTGTCGATACACTTTCGTATCCATATATATTTTTTGATAAAAGCTCTGGTATGAGAGGTGTGGTTGATGAGCTTTTTAACAAATGTGGTTCATTTCCGGACATTGCATATGAAACGGAGGAGGATGAAGTGGTGGCCGGACTTGTTGCGGCAGGGCTTGGAATAGCCGTTATTGCAGATATACCGCTTATTCACCAGATGAAGCTTGATATAGCTGACATAGCAGAGCCGGAGTATGAGAGAAGTATATACATGGTGACAGACAACAGTATCTATATGCCACCGGTGGTATCGGACTTTGTGAATTATGTAATGAGTACAAAAAAATGAAGCAGATAAAGAGTAAATGTAACAGGCACAAAGAAATTTAGCGTGCAAAATAGATTTTCACACTCGAGGATTGTGTCTGTGCGCATCTGACACAAACACGATATATGCAAAAAATGTGCGTAGAAAAGAGGATTAATATGATAAAGTATATAGTTAAAGATATAGAAGAGCCAGACTTTGGATGTGAAGGTCTTCCGGACGGACAGGTTATAACTGATAAAGTTACACTTGAGGCAGAAAATGGGGATATTATTAAACTGGATGTAGCAGATGCGTATCTGTATGAGAAGGATATAAATGTCGGCGATAGAGTCTATATAGATAAAGCTGCGGAAAATGTTATTACAAAGTGTTAATTACATTTAATAAAAAATTTAATTGGTATAAAAATAACACCTAATAGATTTATTTTCCATTAGGTGTTATTTTTATTTAAACACTACACACTATTATATTAAATAGACTTTTTCTTTTTCACAATCTGCAATTCATATCCTAAGGCATCAAGCATATTGCTGAATGCACGTATTGTTGGAATACTTTCTTTTCTTTCAATCCGTGAAATAACCTGCTGTTTATTTCCTGTTAAAGCAGCTAATTCTTTTTGTGTAATATTTTCTTTCTTTCTCAAAGAAATCATTTCACCGATAAGTCTGTATTCGGCACGGGACTCATCCCATGCCTTTTTAAATTCTGGATTATTTTGTCTTTGTTTTTCTATTTCATTTTTTACATTTATTTCTGCAAATGGCATTTTGCTACCTCCTTATATGAATTTCTTACCTAAATAATTTCCTGGTTCTGCTGCACGTTTACGGACTATTTTTATATCAGTCTTTTCTGTTTTATTTTTCTGCTTTCTACAGGCATGAAGCAGGTATATATTATCGTTATCTACTGTAATATAGAATATGCGGTTATGTTTTTGAAAATACACCTCATATACTTTCTTCTCCCAACGCTTAAATTTGATTTTATCAAATTCTCCATTTTCCATACATTCCATAACAGAAAGACCATCTATTTTTTCATTCGCTGGCAGATTATTCACATAATCAAGTATTAAATCTTTACCGGAACTTGAATAGTAACTGTGTAGTGTCATCTATAGTCCTCGCTTTTCTTTTTCAATTACAGAATACAACATATAAGTTGTATTGTCAAATGAAAAATAACAATAAATAGACAGATACATTTATAAATAGTAAAATAAATATTATTTGGAAACGGAGGATAATATATGGTTAAAGTAACACTGGGAAGCACGGGAATAACAGTTAATAAAAATGGTTTTGGAGCACTTCCAATACAAAGAATAAGCCACGAGAGTTCGGCGGATATATTAAGGAGAGCGTATGAAGCTGGTATAGATTTCTACGATACAGCAAGATTTTATACGGACAGCGAATGTAAGTTAGGTGAGGCGCTTTCTGATGTGAGGGAGAATATATACATAGCCACGAAGACTGCTGCCAAAAATGCGGATGAATTCTGGAAGGACTTAAATACAAGTCTTAATAACTTAAAGACAGATTATATTGATATATACCAGTTCCACAATCCGGCAGTCTGTCCAAAGCCGGGTGACGGCAGCGGCTTGTATGAAGCTATGTGTGAGGCAAAGGCGCAGGGAAAGATAAGACATATCGGAATAACTAACCACAGACTTAATGTTGCCAATGAAGCAATAGAGTCAGGACTTTATGAAACATTACAGTTTCCTTTTAATTATCTTGCAACAGATAAAGAGCATAAGCTGGTTGAAGATTGTAAAAAGCATAATATGGGCTTTATAGCTATGAAAGCACTTTCAGGCGGACTTATAACTAATTCAAAGGTGGCATATGCATATCAGGCTGAGTATGATAATGTGCTTCCAATATGGGGAATACAGAGAATGTCTGAGCTTGAAGAGTTCATAAGTTATATAGATAATCCACCAGTGATGGATGATGAGATAAAGGCAGTTATTGAAAATGATAAGAAAGAGCTTGCAGGTAACTTCTGTCGTGGTTGTGGCTATTGTGTGCCTACATGTCCTGCACATATTGAGATTAATAACTGCGCAAGAATGTCACTTCTTCTTAGAAGGTCGCCATCAGAGTTACAGTTTACAGAGGCAGTTCAGGCAAAGATGAAGAAGATAGAAGACTGTATCAACTGCGGACAGTGCAAGGCACACTGCCCATACGGACTTGATACGCCTAAGCTTCTTCGTGACAATTATAAGGATTATAAGGAAGTACTTGCCGGTAAGCCATTATAAATAACGATAGCATTATATAAATAATCAGATACCCGGCAGAGAGCACATCAACAGTCAAGACTTATGATGCAGCAAACGTATATGCATGGCTAGCGGTTGTTGTACTTGCGGCAGGTCTTGGTGTATGCGTATATGCTAAAAAGAATAACAGAATATTCAGATAATTAATTATAATAATCGGAATATATAAACGCTATGGAATAATTATTGCAATTCCATAGCGTTTTATTTTTATTTTATAAATTTATGTTTTCTTTTTATATATTTTATTGACAGAATAAGAGATGATATGTATACTGAAAACAGTTTCCTAACGAACTAAATATGTGATATATGTTATGGAAAGGATGATTATGGATGCATATGACCTGATAATATCTGGTGTGCAGCTTAGAAAGCTGATAACAAAGTATGTTGAACCTATTATGGAGGAATACGGATTAAGACCTATAGAACTAGATATACTCGAGTTTATAACAAAAGAGAATTTAACTACGGCCAAGGAGATTATGACAAGAAGACACATATCCAAGTCACATATATCCAAGTCATTAGAGCACCTGTTAGAAAAGGGACTTATAAGAATGACGGAGGATAAAAAGGACCACAGGATTATGCGTATTGAGCTTACTGCTGAGTCATATGAAGTGATAAACAGGGTGAATTCTGTTTATGAGGAATGCAGGAATATTTTACTGGAGGGGATATCAGATGAGCAGCTGCATATATTTAGAGAAGTTATTCATAGAATGAATAATAATGTTGATGGAGAACTTAAGTAACTGGTGGCAATAATGCTTATAGATGGTGGCATTACTGTCAGGGAGAAGTATTGGTGCGAAGAAGAGAATTATTCACACGCGGGATTTGTGTCTGTGCGCACTTGACACAAGTCCGTTATGCGCAAAAAATGTGTGCAGAAATGAGGAATATTATGGATAGGTGGAACTTAACAATGGAGAACATTAACGATTATGCTAAGAAACAGTCAGATATGTGCGTGGAGAACGACAGTATCCCTAAGGCTTTATATGCAGATTATGGTGTTAAGAAGGGATTAAGAGATGAGAATGGTCAGGGTGTCCTTACCGGGCTTACTAATATATCAAGTGTAAGGGCTTTTGATATAGTTGACGGTCAGAAGATACCATGTGATGGTGAGCTTTTATACAGAGGTTATGATGTTACACAGTTAGTAAAAGGTGCTGGTGATAAGAGATTCATATTTGAGGAAGCAGCATATCTTTTATTGTTTGGTGAACTTCCGGATGCAGCACAGCTTGAAGAATTCAGACATATAATAGCTGACTGCATGGTGCTTCCAACTAACTTCACCAGAGATGTTATCATGAAAGCACCAACGGCAGATATTATGAATTCTATGACAAGAAGCATACTTACACTTGCCTCGTATGATGATAAGAAAGACGACTTAAGCATTGAAAATGTATTAAGACAGAGTATACAGCTTATAAGCACATTTCCAATGTTGGCAGTATACGGATATCATGCATACAATCACTATGAAAGAGATGACAGTATGTATATTCACAGACCGGATAAAGAGCTTTCACTTGCTGAGAACTTCCTTAGAATGCTAAGACCTGATATGAAGTACACACCACTTGAAACACACGTACTTGATATAGCACTTCTTCTTCATATGGAGCACGGCGGTGGTAATAACTCATCATTTACAACAAGGGTAGTTACATCTTCAGGTTCAGATACATATTCTGCCATAGCTGCTGCTATGTCTTCACTTAAGGGAAGAAAGCATGGCGGTGCAAATCTTATGGTTATGAATATGATGGACGATATCAGGGCACATGTTAAAGATTATCATGATGAAGAAGAAATAGAACATTATCTTGATAAGATATTAAACAAAGAGGCATTTGATAAAAAAGGTCTGATATATGGTATGGGCCATGCCGTATATTCTTTATCTGATCCAAGGGAGAAAGTGTTTAAAGGCTTTGTTGAACAGCTTGCCAAAGCAAAGGGTAAGACGGAGGATATGACACTTTATAATAATATAGAGAAGATAGCACCTATGCTTATAGCAAAGGAAAGAAAGATATTCAAGGGTGTAAGTCCTAATGTAGACTTTTACAGTGGTTTCGTGTATGATATGCTCGATATTCCAAGAGAACTTTATACGCCTCTTTTTGCTATAGCAAGAATAGTAGGTTGGAGTGCCCACAGAATAGAAGAGCTTGTTACTACAGATAAGATTATACGTCCTGCTTATAAGAGTCTTGTTACCAAGAGAGAGTACATGGACAGACTTCATAGAGACTGATTTAAGAAGAGCTGATTTTACAGAGATTTATTCTGCAAAGATTAATGGATTATTAAGGACATAATAATAAAAAGGCACTTTTATTGAAACAGAAAAATAAAGCAGAAAATCAAAGAGCTAATATGAAAGGATATGTATGGAAAGAGAAGAAAGAGTTTTTCCGTCATCAAGCGGAATGTGTAATATACATACTGTTATATGGTATCCGGATAATAGTAAATACAACTATCCTGTTGGAGTTATCCAGATAGCACATGGAATGATAGACCATATCGAAAGATTTGAAGAAATGGCAGAATTCTTTGCCGCAAAGGGCTTTGTAGTTGCTGGTAATGATCATCTTGGACATGGTGATTCGGTAAATGATGAAGAAGATTATGGGTATTTTGCAAAGGGAAGTCATGGAGCGGATTATCTTATCAAGGATATGCACAGACTTACACGCATTATGAAAAAAATGTATAAAAATATACCATATATTCTTATTGGTCATAGTATGGGATCATTTATGGCAAGAAAATACGCATGTGTATACGGTGAAGAATTAGACGGCGTTATATTTCTTGGGACAGGTAACCAGCCAAAGGCAGTTGTTAATGCTGGCTTAAAGCTTGCACATATGGCTAAGCTGGTACGTGGAGACAGATATAGAAGTAAGCTTCTTAACAAAATAATGTTTGGTACATACAATAAACGTATCAAAGATAACAGGACGGATAATGACTGGCTGACAAAGGATACAGGAATAGTTGATGAATATATTGCAGATCCGAAGTGTTCTTATATGTTTACTGCCAATGGGTATATAGGTTTTTTAAATGTAATCAGGTTTGATATAGATGAGAAAAATATAGCAAGAACACCAGCAGAGCTTCCGGTGCTCTTTGCATCAGGAGAAGAAGATCCGGTTGGAGACTATGGTAAGGCAGTTAAAAAGGTGTTTAAGCTTTATACGAAATATGTTGATAATGTTGAACTGAGGTTATATGAGGATGACAGGCATGAACTTCACAGTGAAACTAACCGCCAGGAAGTGTTTGAGGATCTGTTGGAATGGATTGAGAACAATGTATGAACTTTATAAGCATGATGTGGTTTTAAAAACTACTTAATGAATCATAAAAGCTACATTTTGTAATATTAATACCACTTAGTGTTGACAAACAACTAACATAGGGTTACAATACTACAGAATTGTAGCTTTTCTTTTATGTCAGGAGTGTGATGATGTCAGGCGGTAAAAAAAATAATTCAGGTAAAATAATATATTACAGTTCTTATACTGAGGATGTTGTTAAAAGCAGAAACCAGAATTACAGACTTAAGCCGGATTACAAGTGGATTAATGACAATGTATTTCATAAGGCGGGTTCATTTATTATATATGGTGCTGCTGTTATAGCTGGATTAGTTGGCTGTAAGCTTGTCTGGGGAATAAGTTATAAGAATAAAAAAGTGCTTAAGGAATGTATGGATAAAGGCTATTTTATATATGCGAATCACACACAGCCTGTAGGAGATGTTGTTATTCCGGCGCTTTCGTGTATAAGAAAAAGGGCATATGTCATAGTAAGCCAGTCAAACTATGGAATACCTGTTATTGGAAAGCTTCTTCCTATGTTAGGAGCACTTCCTGTACCTGATTCAATAAGCGAATATAAAAAGTTTGCAAAATCATATAAGAAACGTATTTCAGAGGGGCATCCTGTTGTTATATATCCGGAGGCACATGTATGGCCATATTATAGTAAGATAAGACCATTTGAAAAGACATCATTCAGATTTCCGGCGGAGCTGAAAGCACCAGTGTATGTTATGACAACAACATATACCAGACGTAAGCTTTTTGGAAAGGTTATGAAAAGACCTAAGATTAACGTATATGTAGATGGTCCTTATTATGTGGATGATAACATTTCAGTAAAGGATAACCAGCAGCAGCTTCATGATAAGGTATACGAAGTTATGAGTATGAGAAGTAAGCAGAGTGATTATGAGTATATACACTATAGCTGGCGAGGTGCCGGCAATGAGGGAATAGGTCATGAAAAGCATGACGAAGGAGATTTATAACCACATGAATATATTATTTTGCGGAGACAGAAATGTTCAGGATGGATTGTTAATAGCAGTTCTGTCCCTTTTAGAGAACACACAGGAACATTTTGATATATATGTATTAACCTTAAATATGACTATGAATGAAAAAACGTATAGTCCTATTGAAACTACTTTTATAGATTATCTTAATAACGAAGTTTCAGCGCAATATGATGACAGGTTATATATTAAGCTCATAGATACAACAGAGCTTTTTCAGGGTGAAACACCAGATGCCAATCTGTCAACAAGATTTACTCCATGTTGTATGCTAAGACTTTTTGCTGATAAGATTGAAGAGATTCCGGATAAGATACTATATCTTGATACAGATATTATATGTAGAAAAGATTTTGGCGATTTCTATTATCAGGATATGGAAGGTGTTGAGCTTGCAGGAGTGCTTGATTATTATGGAAGCTGGTTTTTCAGAAAAAATATTCTGAAAAGAGATTATCTTAATTCGGGTGTACTTCTTATGAATATGTCAGAACTAAGGAAGACAGGACTTCTTAGTAAATGTCGTCATATGTGTACAACAAAACAGATGTTTATGCCAGATCAGTCTGCACTTAATAAGCTTTCAGTGTCAAAACGCATTTGTAAAAGAAAGTATAATGACCAGAGAAGACTTCATGCAGACACAGTATTCCAGCATTTTACAACGCATTTTAAGTTTTTTCCATATGTTAGGACTGAAACTGTAAAGCCATGGCAGACTAAAGAAGTTACTACAGTGTTACATATACCTGAGTCAGAATATAAGACATTGTTTGACAAATATTATGATGTTAAGAAAAATATGTCGTAAAAGCAAGTAGCCCGTATACATATATTTTAAGATATTTATGCGGTTATGATGTGACTTAAATAAAAAACGGTAATATCGTATTTACGCAATATATGGCGTTTCACAAATACAGGATAGAAAAATGAGGAAAAAGGAGAATTGTATGTATAACAAGGACGAATTAATACCAATATTTTTTACTATAGATGACGGATATGCACCATATCTTCATGTCGCACTTATATCACTTATAGAGAATGCAGCAAAGGATAGAAAATATAAGATAATAGTTGTATATCAGGAGCTTAATGAAGAAAACAGAAATAATCTTTCGGCATTAGTAAAGGACCATCCAAACTTTGAGATGGAGTTTAAGTATATGAAGCAGAGTCTTGATATGATAACAGATAGAATTGAAAACAGACTCCGTTCAGATTATTTCACAATGACTATATATTTCAGAATATTCATACCGGATATGTATCCTGAGTATGATAAGGCAATATATATTGACAGTGATATAATAGTTCCAGGAGATATATCAGAATTGTATGATACAGATATGCATAATAATCTTATAGGAGTTGTTACAGATGGTTCGGTTAATGATGTTCCAGAACTTCAAAGATATATGACAGAGTCGCTTGGACTCAAGCTTGGTGATTACTTTAACTCTGGTATGCTTCTTATGAATATGAAAGAGTTAAGAAATGTAAAGCTTGCAGAGCATTTTCTTTATCTTTTAAATAAGTACCACTTTGACTGTGTTGCACCAGATCAGGATTATCTTAATTCTATGTGCTATGGAAAGATAGAGTATCTTGATTCATGCTGGGATGCAATGCCTAACAGGAATAAGCCGGAGATTAAGAATCCTAAGATTATTCATTATAATCTGTTTGATAAGCCATGGTGCTATGACGATATACAGTATCAGGATTATTTCTGGAAATATGCTAAGCAGTCTGTATATTATGATCAGATAAAGGCGTTTAAGGCATCATATACTGATAAGCAGAAGGAAGATGACCATGCACACCTTCTTGACCTGTTCAGAAGGGCGGGAACTAATGCGGATACAGACGTTACATTTAGAAAAGTACTTGAAAGTGGAGAAAAAATAAGATTATGATTCTTGGTGGTAGCAAAAAAGAGGTTATTAAGAATATTAAAGATGCAGCAGATACTGGCAGATTCAACGATAAAGTTGAAATCGGTGATCCTGAGTTGAATATAATAGAACGCAAAAGATTACTTGGAAAGTATGTAAAACAGCGTAATGAACCTCCATATCATTATCGTAACTGGATGGCAAGACGTATTGTTGATGTTGTAACAGCTGGTGTTAATGCCAATACTAGGGTTATTGGCGCAGAAAAAATAAAGCATATAAAAACAGGAGCTATAATAACAAGTAATCATTTTAATCCTGTAGATACAACTATTGTGCGTTATGGTATTAAAAAAGCAAGAAGATACAGAATGTTTATTATAAGCCAGGATACGAATTTTGCTATGAAGGGACTGCTTGGATTCCTTATGAGATATGCTGATGAGATACCTGTAAGTAAAGATAAGGATTATATGAATAGACATTTTTACAGGACACTCAACAACCTTCTTGTTAATAAGCATGAATATATTCTTATATATCCGGAGCAGGAGATGTGGTTTAATTACCGTAAACCAAGACCACCAAAGCGTGGTGCATACCTGTATGCTGCCAAGTTTAATGTTCCTGTAATATCATGCTTTGTCGAGATGATAGATATGGATAAGGATGATACAGAGGAGTTTAAAAAAGTTAAATACGTGCTACATATATTAGATCCTATATATCCTGATCCAGACAAAAGTGAACGAGATAACAGCTTTGATATGATGAAAAAGGATTATGAGCAGAAAAAACAGGCATATGAAAAGGCATATGGAAAGCCGCTTGAATATGCGTTTGAATCTTCTGATATCGCAGGATGGAAAGGTGAAGAGCTCGAATAGTTAATAATATAAGTAATAAAATGTCTGGAATATGACATTTTATGGGAATTAGATATGTTTAGGATTACGTTATTGCATAGCAATGCTGCAATCCTGATATATTAGTGAGTGATAAAATTTACTTACAACGCTCCCATAAATTATATGATTTATGACACATCTGTCAGGTAAATATACCTGGTGGATGTGTTTTTTGTGCTTTTTTATTATATGTTTTTGATTTGAAAGTACATTTTAAACTTTTTAGACATAATTAATGTGTACAGGTAATGAGTTTAATATTTTTATTATATATGATGTAAGTGTCAAAATTATAAAAAGTCGTTTCTGCTTGCAGAAAAAGACTTTTTTACTTGAGACACGCTAAACACTGAAAATGGAATAAAAAGTCGTGAATGCGGCATTTTATGGGAATTTGAGGTATTTAAGGATTGCGTGAATTGTATAGCAATGTGGTAATACTGATATATCATTATATTTTTATTGAGAAAATATATCTGGTTACAGATAAAAATTTTGCTTGCAATATACCCAGTGGGGGTATATATTATACATGAAAATATTAATAGCTATTAAGATTAAAAACAAAGGAGACAGGTATGGCGGAGGATAAAAAGTGTTGTTGCGGGAAAAAGAAAGAACGTACTGATTCAGAAAAAAAGCTCCTTTTAAACAGACTGAAAAGAATAGAAGGTCAGATAAGGGGAATATATGGTATGGTTGAAAATGATGCGTACTGTATAGATATTCTTAATCAGGCTTTAGCAGCTAATGCAGCATTAACAGCATTTGATAAAGCATTACTATCCAATCACATAAAGACATGCGTTGTTGAAGATATAAAAAACGGAGATGATGAAGTTGTAGATGAGCTTGTTATGACTTTGCAGAAGTTTATGAAGTGAGTTTTATGTTTTGTCAATGAAGTAAAGAGCTTATGCGTTTATTAGTATATAATGCAAAGTCAGGAAAAATTTTTTTTATGTAGCATTCAATGCTATAGGGTCGGTTTATTAGTATATAACGCAAACTCAAAAGAAGTATAAAAGGACTAAAGAGAATAAAGAAAATAATTATGTGCTAATTCTATTTCTGATAAATATGTATGAAGCATAAAGAAAATAAAGAAAAGAGGAATGAATATGGGAACTGCGGTTATATTAGTAGTGCTTGTTATTATAGTTATATTTGCAGTAAGAAGCGGTATTAAACATGGTAAAGGTGAAGGCGGATGCTGCGGTGGCGGTGGCTCGGTAAAGGAAGAGAAAAAAGTACTGGCCGGTGATATTATTGCCACTAAAATAGTAAGTATTGAAGGAATGCATTGTGAAAACTGTAAGAACAGCATTGAACATCAGATAAATAGAATAGATGGAGCATCATGCGAGGTTAATCTTAAAAAGAAAATTGCAACCATAAAGATGGATAAACCTATTGATGATGACACTATAAGAAGAACTATAGAAAGACTGGACTTTAAGGTTTTGGATATAAAGAATGCATAATAGATATAATCCATGTTTATAAATCAGAGCCAGATGTCAGAAAGGATAATAAACATGAAACAGTATAATGTAACAGGAATGACATGCGCAGCCTGCCAGGCAAGAGTTGAAAAGGCAGTGTCAAAGGTTTCTGGTGTCACAAGCTGTTCTGTAAGCCTTCTTACGAATTCTATGGGAGTGGAAGGAACGGCTAAGGCACAGGATATAATAAAGGCGGTGGAAGATGCAGGATATGGAGCATCTGAAAAGAATGGAGGTGCAAAGGCTTCAGATGGACATAGTGGAAATTCAGTTATATCTGGTCTGGAAGAGTCTCTTAAGGATACAACAACTCCGCTGTTAGCCAAAAGACTGGTAGCATCTTTAGTATTTCTGCTGATACTCATGTATTTTAGTATGGGACATATGATGTGGGGATGGCCGCTTCCTAAAGTGCTTGAAGGTAATCATGTAGCTATGGGACTTATCCAGATGCTGCTTACGATTATTATTATGGTAATCAATCAGCACTTCTTTATAAGTGGTATAAAAAGTGTTCTTCATGGTTCACCAAACATGGATACACTTGTCGCACTTGGATCTGGCGCAGCATTTTTGTATAGCACATATGCGCTTTTTGCCATGACAGACGCACAGATGCGTATGGATATGGATCAGGTAATGCATTATATGCATGAGTTTTACTTTGAATCAGCGGCAATGATTCTTACACTGATTACAATAGGCAAGATGCTTGAGGCACATTCCAAGGGAAAGACAACGGATGCACTTAAAAGTCTTATGAAGCTTGCTGCAACAACAGCAACAGTAATTATAGACGGGGAAGAACAACAGGTTCCTGTAGAACAGGTATCAAAGGGGGATATATTTGTAGTTAAACCAGGTGAGAATATACCGGTAGATGGAGAAATCATAGAAGGAAGCAGTGCTGTTAATGAATCAGCACTTACTGGTGAGAGCATACCGGTAGATAAAACTGTTGGAGATACAATATCTGCAGCGACACTTAACACATCAGGATACCTTAAGTGCAGGGCAACAAGAGCTGGAGAGGATACAACACTTTCACAGATAATCCAGATGGTTAGTGATGCAGCGGCAACAAAGGCACCTATTGCAAAGATAGCAGATAAAGTATCAGGGGTATTTGTTCCAGCCGTTATAGTTATTGCACTTGTTACTATAGTTATCTGGCTTATAGCAGGACAAAGCATAGGTTTTGCGCTTGCAAGAGGAATATCTGTACTTGTAATAAGCTGTCCTTGTGCACTTGGACTTGCAACGCCAGTAGCTATTATGGTAGGAAATGGTGTGGGTGCAAAGAATGGAATTATGTTTAAGACTGCTATATCACTTGAACAGACAGGAAAGATGCAGATAGTAGCACTTGATAAGACTGGTACTATAACAGCAGGCGAACCGGTTGTTACAGATGTTATCCCATCATCGGGAATAAGTGTACACAAGCTTGTATCTATAGCGCAAATGTTAGAGACAAGAAGTGAGCATCCACTTGCAAAGGCAATAGTTAATTATGACAAGAAACCTGCAGGAAATGATGAAAACACAGTTGATTATTCTTCAAAACTTACTATAACT
>JBNMGS010000006.1:0-14013 GCA_050872365.1 Lachnospira sp. | reverse complement strand
TTCGTTGCTTCGTACATCCTTGTACGAAGCTGGCTGGTTGTTTAGGAAAAGTCTAAGACTCAGCACGGTTAAACTTCAAGTGCATCTCACACAGTCTGCACTACAGGCATTCGCTTATATTATGTCTGTTAGTGGCAGACGGACATACAATATAAGCTACGTGATGATTGTCGCGAATATAGCTTAGGACACCGGAAATTTTCTCCTTGACAAAAAAATACCGGGGGGGGGTAAACTGGATGCGTGGAAATTTATGTGGTGTAAACCTGATTTTCATAATACACATAGTCCTTGATACACATGGAATTTCAGAAGCCGGAAAAACACAGACTTTTAGATTCATAGGGGCTAAAAAGATTAAAAGGAGAAAAGTTTAATGAAAAATATCAAAGGGATAATTAAACTAAGCAGCAGTGTGGCACTTGCATCGGCTATGGTGCTTGGTAGTTCGGGTGTTATGACCTATGCAGCTTCAAGTGAGGCACAAGGCGCAATATCAGCTGTAGAGCAGAGTTATGGGATTGATTCTGCAAAGTATACAGCAGATACATCTGCTGATGTATATGAATTATCAAATCAGCCTTTGACATATGCATCCACTGTAAAGTCGGGCAAGTGGGGAACATGCGACTGGAGAATTGAAAATAGCGTACTTACTATTAGTGGAGGTATTGCTCCCGGTACTGATAAAAAAACATCACCATGGGCATCATATGGTGGTTTTGCTGTTGAAAAAGTAGTTATTGAAGATAAGATAACATTTGAGAATAATGCTAGTCTGAACAAATTATTCGATGCATTTATTAATGTGAAAGAAATAGATGGGCTTGATAAGCTTGATACAAGTAATGTCATTGACATGAGTAATATGTTTTATGATTGTAGAGAGCTGGAAACAGTAGACGTGAGTAAACTTGACACATCAAATGTAACAAATATGCAGACTATGTTTTATAATTGTAAATCATTGACAGATCTTGATGTGAGTAAGTTTAATACATCAAATGTAACAGATATGAGATTTATGTTTTATAGGTGTGGAAAATTGGCTACATTAGATGTAAGCAGATTCGATACATCAAAAGTAACTAATATGGCTGATATGTTTTCGGGCTGTAGTTCTATATCAGCATTAAACGTAAGCGGATTTAATACATCCAATGTAACAAGCATGCACAGTATGTTTTCAGGTTGCAGTTCTATAGCAGCGTTAAACGTAAGCGGATTTGATACATCAAAAGTAACTGGAATGAATAGTATGTTTTCGGGTTGCGGTTCGTTAAAATCCTTAGATATAAGTAAATTTGATACATCAAATATAACAGATATGAGGTATATGTTTTCAGGCTGTAGTTCACTACAGTCATTAGATGCAGGTGGTCTGAATACATCCAATGTAACAGATATGAGATTTATGTTTTCAAATTGCAGTTCGTTGACATATTTAGATTTAAATGGATTAGATACATCCAAAGTAACAAACATGGAATATATGTTTTCAAATTGCAGTTCATTGACATCCTTAGATATAAATAAAATTAACACATCCAGCGTAACAAGTATGGGGTATATGTTTAATGGCTGCAGCTCATTAGAATCGTTAGATATAAGCAATCTTGATACTGCTAATTTAAAAGGAATCGCATATATGTTTAATAATTGCGGTTCATTAGTGTCATTAAATAATATGGATGTTTCCAATGTAACATATATGGCTGAGACATTTTATGGCTGTAATAGTCTTGTTAAGTTAGATTTAAGCAAAATGAAATTGAAGAAGGGAAGCATAGAGTGGTCAGGCTCTGATGGGTCAGGAGCTGGTTTGCTTCCAACAGAAAGCAAGAGCTTAAAGCAGATTATCATGCCATCTGATTTAGGAACAGAAGATAACATTAAAATCATTTTAGATGAAATGTACACAATAGCCACATCGTGGACCGATAAAACGGATAACAAGGTTTATGCAGAAAAGCCGGATACACTTATCGCTGGACATACATATGTAGTTACAGGTAGTGAATATGATAAAGATGATGTTATTGATGATGACGATAGCACTAACAAGCTTAATGGTCTTGCATCATCAGAGGATGGTAATTGGTATTATTACGTAGATGGTGTAGTTGCCACAGATGATACAGGCTTAGCCAATAACGAATATGGCTGGTTCTATGTATCAAACGGAGTATTAGACTGGAGCTACACAGGCTTAGCAAACAACGAATATGGTTGGTTCTACGTGAAAAATGGCAGTGTAGACTGGAGTTACACAGGCTTAGCCGAAAATGAATATGGTTGGTTCTATGTATCAAATGGAGTGTTAGATTGGAACTATACGGGCTTAGCAAACAATGAATATGGTTGGTTCTATGTATCAAACGGCGCGGTTGATTGGAGTTATACAGGCTTGGCAAATAACGAGTATGGCTGGTTCTATGTATCAAATGGCGTGGTTGATTGGAGTTACACAGGACTTGCCAATAATGAATATGGTTGGTTCTACATATCAAATGGAGTATTAGACTGGAGTTACACAGGACTTGCCAATAATGAATATGGTTGGTTCTACGTATCAAACGGCGTAGTAGACTGGAATTACACTGGACTAGCAGAGAATGAGTATGGCTGGTGGTATGTAAAGAATGGAGTACTTGATTTCAGCTATAACGGACAGGCAGATAATGCTTATGGAACATGGAATGTTGTAAACGGAAAGGTTGTATTCTAGTATTCTAAATACTTTATTCAGCAATACATTAGTTTACTATTAATTTCCTGTAAATTAAGTTCAAACTATATGATTTTATAGAGAATTGAGCTAGTATAAGACATAATAAAGATACACGCAGTAAGTGCATACATCATAAGATGCAGTTGAAGTTTCTGGCATCGTTGGTGAATGACTTACTGCGTGTATCTTTATTATGTCATTCTTTTAATCATAAATGAGGGGCAAAATACCTTTTTGACCTTTATATCATAATATATTATTTGATTAAACATAATCAGATATGTTATTATTAAATCAGTTATAAAGTCAGTGACATCAAAATCATAAGATTGTTTATGTGTTTAGGTAGTAACATACAGATATGTTTATGTGTTACTTACGTGTGAGGGACGGGATATGAATATAATATTAAACATTTTGTATATGCTTGGCAGCCATATGTTGCTGGTTATAATTGGATGTATAGAAATACTATGCGCAGTGTGTTTAATTATAACTTATATGAATAGAGGAAGCTTAAAAAGCCTGAAAACTGCTGATTCAGATATAAAAGGAATAGACAGGATATTCTTAGATGAAATCAGGAACAGGAGAGAAGAAGGCTTTATTATTATGCGGAAGTCCGACAGGATGCCTGTATATGCAGCCGGAGATATAGAAGAACTTCTCGGAGTGAATATAGATGATATAAAAAAAGATATAACATGTATTAAGAAAGGTTTCAGGAATCAAGCAGATGCCAGAAATATATGGAATGAATATAAAAAATGGGATGGCAACGGATATTTTGAAAAAGAATTCATAAGGAATAATTCAAGATGGATAAGAATATCTGTGACAAAATGTCAGGAATCAGATTATCATATAATCTATATATGGGATACTACAGAATATCATAATATACTTGAAAAATATGAAGAAAAAGCACGTCAGGCAGAGGAACAAAGCTATTCTAAAACAGCATTTTTATCGCGAATGTCACATGAGATAAGGACACCTATGAATGGTATAATTGGTATGCTGACACTGGCTAAGAGTAAAGTAAAAGAGGATAAGCCGGTGATATCATACCTGGATAAGGCAGAAGAACTTTCAGGACATATGTTATCTCTTATCAATGATATTCTTGATATGTCTCGAATAGAAGCAGGCAAAGTTGAGCTTGAAAATAAAGCTTTTAGTATTAATGAACTTGGAACCAGGTTATATGATATGTTTGCTAAAAACCTTGAGAGCAGAGGAATACGATATTCTGTTAATTATGAGAATATGACTGTAGATGAGGTAGTTGGAGATGAATTAAGAATAAGTCAGGTTATCATTAATTTTCTTTCCAATGCTGTGAAATTCACAAGCAGCGGTGAGGTGAGTGTAACATTCAGGCAGATGCTTTTACAGGAAGGAATAGCCGATATTCTTGTACGTGTACATGATACAGGTATAGGAATGGATCCTGAATTTATTAAAAGAATATTCAGACCATTTGAACAGGAAAGTATAGAAACATCTAAGAAATATGGTGGAACAGGGTTAGGTATGGCTATATCAGATCAGCTTGTGAAGCTTATGGGTGGAGAGATATTAGTGGATAGTGTTAAAGGTGAAGGTTCGGATTTCTTCTTGTATCTTCATCTTCCGGTATCAGAAAACTCAGAAGTTAAAGAAAGATTAAAGCCGGATAATAATGAGCCGGATGAAGATATTAATGTGTTTGATGGCAAAAGAATACTGATGGCTGAGGATAATGAGATTAATGCTATGATTGCAACAGAAATAATAGAAGGTATGGGAGCGGTCATGGAAGTTGTCGGGAATGGAAAAGATGCAGTTGAAAGCTTTAAAAACCATGAACCCGGTTATTATGATTTCATATTAATGGATGTTCAGATGCCTGTTATGGATGGAAGAACGGCAGCAAGGACAATAAGAAGTCTTAAAAGAGAAGATGCTAAGGATATTCCTATATTTGCATTGTCAGCAGATGCATTTGTTGAAGATGAGAGATTGTCTATCGAGAGTGGAATGAATGGACATTTTGCAAAACCATTGGATTTTAAATTATTACAGAAAAAGATTGCAGCAATATTATTATCATGATGTGAGTGTAAAAAGACCCAAAAGTCTATCATAAGACAGGAGTAAGCTATGGAGGATAAAAAGATTAAGAAAACAATAAAAAAAGCTTCGATAACGGCAGTTATTACGGCAGGAGCCGTGGCTGGTGTTATTTATAATGCTCCTGGTAACAGTTTTACACCTTCTTTGTCAGACAGAGAATACAATTTTAATTATGTTCATTTAGACGGGGAAGGTGATGCATTAGAAAAGAAAGATGACAGGGCTGATAATGACAATGCATTACTTGAGAAAGACAAGAATGCCAGTAAGGAAAAAGAACAAGGCAGTAACGAAGCATATATTCCTGATGATAACAAGCCAGATGATAGTATTAACAATAAAGCAGATGATATAACTGATGATTCGTCACATGATAATAATATGGATAACAGAAGTGATGACAGTAAGTTGATAAATACAGATGATAAATTCAATGCAGTGAATATAAATATTAATAACAATAATGACATTGCTGGTTCAGTAGAAAATGTAAAAAAAGATGATATATATAATATTGTAGATCCAGGAAGTAACCCTGACATTATAATTCCAGGCGGGAATGCCTCAGATATAATTACAATTGTACCTGGTAATGGTACTAATAATGATTCATCATTTACAGGACCGGATTCAGATAATGATGGAAGTGGCTCAGGTAGTAATAATGATGACTCAGATAGCAGGAATGATAATGGGAATATCAATATAGGAGATGCTATAGAAGATGAGGAAGATATGTCAGGGACAGCAGTTGATCCCGAAATAGATAAAACACGTCCTGGTATAAGCAGTTCTTTTGATTCGAAGCCTTACGATGAGGATAATATTACGGAGTCTCCAGATAAGATATTGAGAGTTGTAATACAGCCAGCCATGTCATATGATTCACAGTCTTTATATAAGGGACAGAGCGTGGATGCATACACTATATTCTGTGTACTTGATACATATGTTGTTAAAATGGAAAATGATAATCCCGTATTATATCTGTGGGGAAAAGAATCATATGATAAATATGTACAGATAACAGGCGTATCGTTTGATGCCGGGAATTCGTGGAATGAAGATTTTCCAGTAACCATACCTTCTGACATGGATAATAACAGTATACTTATCAATGCAAGATACAGATTGTCGCAGGATAGTGAATGGATAGAAGACAGTCTGTCTTATACTCCTAAAGATAATCGCTTATTCGTTCTTTCAGATAGAATTAAAAATGATAATGAGATGATATCAGATGATAAAGTGCTTAATTACGATCAGTATCCGGAGCTTGAAAGTACTGTTAATCTGTATAAATATCAGAATGATTTTCTAAAAGATGGTCAGCTTGAATATTTGTTTCCAGGCTGGGACGAAAACAAAAAACTGGTATC
This sequence comes from Lachnospira sp., assembly GCA_050872365.1. Taxonomy (GTDB): domain Bacteria; phylum Bacillota; class Clostridia; order Lachnospirales; family Lachnospiraceae; genus Lachnospira. The sequence continues at coordinate 7,785 of JBNMGS010000006.1, read as the reverse complement.
CTGGATGTATAAGACAGGAATAGGAAGACATATATTACAGCCATCAGCAATGGTACCACTTGATAAGAAATACACAGTTTATAAGAAATATAAATGGATGACAAACGATGGTCAGGTTGATGATGATGGTACAGAGTATTGCTCATTACAGACACTGGTAAAAGCTGATATCAATAAGTCTGATGATTTAACTGCAGTATCTTATAAGAAAGAAAAAGAAAGCGGTACCAAAAGGCTGGATGTTCCTGTATATATCCAGTCGGTTGAACTTGAAGAAGCCATAGATGTTGATTATATGAGTATTCCGGAATCAGTTATTTATATAGACAATGATGGTGTTAATCTCAATGTAAGAAAGGCATATGAAGTAGCAGATGATAATGCACATTATAGTTCACAGGACGGAGTGCTTATGTCAAAGGATAAATCACAGATTCTTGCGATACCATATAGCCGTGACAGTATTGTTATTAATAATGGTATTAACAAGGTTGTTGTCAATGCAAATAATAATCTGTCTGATATAGTGATAAAAGCAGATACTATAGAAACACTGCCGCAGCTTGATTATGCAGGCATTAATAATTGCAGGATAACTGTTGATGATTCAATACTGGATGAGTTTCTTAATCTTAATTATGACAAGTTATCAGGAACAGATAATATTGTTGCATCAGCAGAAAATCCGGATGTTACACATAAAGTGTGCAAAGGATTTATAGTTGAAGGTGATGGAAGTCTGTATAGTGTATCAGCAGCAGCTGGGGCTGGGTCAGGTATAAGATTAACAGATGATGTAAAAAGTATCAGTAAAGGTGTGTTTGATAATAATGATAATGTAAAAAGACTCATCTTAACAGGAGCAGATAATATAGTTCTTAATAAAGATTGTTTTCTGTACAGTAGCATCGAAGATATATTATGCAATAATGAAGTACAGAAGGAAGATATAATGCGCCAGCTGTCATATGCCGGAAAAGAAGATATCAATGTGTATGTGGCAAGTGAGTCAACAGATGGATATATATATTGCAGTATATTAAGAGATGGTGATATTGTAAATGTATTAATAAAAGCACCACAGGATATAACTGAGTTTGATGGAACAATAGAGAATCATACTATTAATATTAACCAGATAGATGATAACTGCTTTGATGAAAGTACAAGGCTTGAATGGGCTATACTACCTGAATATGTAACTCATATAGGTTCAGAAGCATTTATGAACTGTACTGAACTTCAGGGAGTATTTATAAAGAATAAGGAAGAAATATCTATAGGTAATAATGCATTTACCGGATGTACCTCACTAAGATTTGTGGCTTCTAATGCTATGAATGCAGTTATGGAAGATGGATATGACCCGGTTATAACAGATAACTACGGATATGGTATTGAAGAAAACAGATATTTCTTTGTATTAAAAGATGCCTTAGGTTATGGCTCTGATGTTAATAGTGTTAACAGTATAGATGGTATTGAGGAATTCAGACTGGAAGATATAGGTGGAAGTTATCTTTTATATGGCGTTGATTACTATGGAGAAGAATTCGTTTTACTGCGTTCAGGAAAAGACATATCAGGGGATATAAAGCTGTCAAAGTCAACTACTTATATATATAACTATGCATTTGCTGATGCCGGATTGAAGGAAGGCTTTACAATAGGCTGGAGTGATATGGAATGGCTTTCTTGTATACACAGGGGTGCATTTTATGGCTCTGGTCTTAGCGGAAACATCAATATTACAGCAGAACAGGGAATATTTATATATGATAGTGCTTTTGGCCAGTGTAAAAATATAACAGGGATGTCAATAGAAGGTTGTATATATTATATGGGGAATATGGTATTTAACGACTGTGAATCTTTACAGACTGTAAAGCTGGGGTATATAGATGATGTTGCCGGATGTATGTATGCTGGATTGTTTACCGGATGTGATAAGTTAGAGTCAATAGAATTAAGTAACGATAATCCACCTCAGCTTGTTATATATGAGGGAAATGGATTCCAGTTTAATAATACATGGTCAAGACAGGAAGAAGCAGATAAACTGAAATTAATAGTTCCAGAAGGAACACAGGAAAAATATATGCTTGCATGGCGTTATTGTGTAAGTGGCTTTACTGGAATATATTCAGGTTCTTCATACATAGATATGTGGAATAGCATACAGAGTGAGCTTATTGACTGGGATAATTTTGTATTACCTAAAGACAGTCAGGTAGATGATGAATTAAAGAAAAGGCTTCTTGTATCTGAAAATTATTTAAGAAATATACTTGGAATGAAAAAGGCTGACTATCCTACAGGATTATATACATTCAGATTATCTGAGGGTAATCTGACACTTGCAGGGGTTCCATCAGACATAACACAGCTTGATTTTACAACAGATGATTGTGGCCTGCCATCAGGATGGTTTATGGATTATATAGGAAAAGATGCATTTTCAGGAGCAGACAGACTTGAAAAGGTTGTTATTGCAGATAATCTTGCTGGAATATATTCCGGAGCCTTTAACAAAGCCTCAGAGGATGTAGATAAGCTTACTATTGAGTTTAAGTCAGAAAAGCCATTGCAGCTTATATGTGATAATTCCAGTACAGCGTTTGATTTTGGAATAGACAGTGCCAAATTAGTAATTATAGTTCCAGAGGGAACAAAAGATACATATGTCAATGAGTGGTCAGCTTATGTAGATAAGGAAAAGCTGGCTGGAATGATAACAGAGAAGGAGAGACAGTCTGAATGATAGTTGAACAATCTAAAAGAATTATAGCAGAGGTCAGTAAAGGTTTTATCGGAAGCAGGGATATTATTGAGAAGGTGCTTATGACTATATATGCAGGTGGTCATATACTTCTTGAAGATTGTCCTGGAGTTGGAAAAACAACACTTGCAGTATCATTTTCCAAAGTGCTTGGACTTGATAATAAAAGAATACAGTTTACAACAGACACTCTTCCATCTGATATTACAGGATTTACAATGTTTAACAAGGAAAAGAATTCATTTGAGTATGTTAATGGTGCTGCAATGTGTCAGTTTCTACTGGCTGATGAAATAAACAGAACGTCACCTAAAACACAGGCGGCATTGCTTGAGGTTATGGAGGAGCATTCGGTTACAGTAGACGGAGTAACACATATTGTTCCAAGTCCGTTTATATGTATGGCAACACAGAATCCTTATGGTTCTGCAGGAACGCATGCTCTGCCTGAATCACAGCTTGACCGTTTTATGGTGTGTCTGTCGATAGGATATCCTACTTTGGAAAACCAGTTAAAGATAATAGAACTTCAGAATAATATTAATGCAGGGCAGACGTTAAAAGCAGTAACTGATGCCCAAAACATACTTGATGTGCAGAAGTACCTGTTTTCAATATCGGCATCAAGAAATGTCCTTGAGTATGCCATACATTTATGCGAGGAAACGAGAAATCATCCACTTGTAACGCTTGGTGTATCTCCAAGAGGTGTCACAGCACTTATAAAGATGGCAAAAGCGCATGCAGTATTAAATGAACGTAATTATATTATACCAGAAGATATACAGGCAGTGTTTATAGATGTATGTGCCCACAGAATAGTACTAAGACCACAGAGTAAGGTTGAAGGAACAACTGCCAAAGATGTACTTTTAGAGATAATGGAGCGTATAAGACCAGTATCATAAGTAAGAAAGATTAGTGTGTAAATGAATTTTCAGTTTAAATGAATATTCACGCGCAGGATTGTGTCTGTGCGTACTTGACACAATTCCACTATAAGCAAAAATGCACGCAGAAATGAGGATTATTATGGGAGTTAACAGAGCAGGTTATATAATTCTAATTCTCTCATTGCTTGTCATGTTTTATACTTCTGGACAGCCATTTCTTATATATATTACAGCTGTATTATTAATATTTGCGCTTGTGTCATGCATTCTTTTACTAACAGATGCATCGAAGATTAAAACAAGGTTAAAGATTGCAGGTAGTACACAGTTTGGAAATGATATCACATATGTTCTTGATATATATGGTAATCGCAGATTATTTGTGACTAAGAATGTGGTTGTTAATCTTGAAATATATAATAAAATGTTTGGAAATACTTCATATAAAACAATCATGTTTGAAGTTAATGGTGGTGAAAATATGTGTACTGCAGACATGACAGCTTTTGAATGTGGAGAGGTTGTATTAAAATGTAAATCAGTATACATAACTGATATGTTGAATCTGTTTAAGGTCAGGGCGGAATCCTTTAAAGATGAGAGTACAATAATATATCCTAAACGTATGAATATAAACATTGAATTGTCAGATATGTTAAATGCTGAATCATTACGTGAGGGTGAAGTACAGAATCGTAAAGGCAGTGATACAAGTGAAATATATGATATAAGAGAGTATAAGACGGGGGATGATTTCCGCTCAATACATTGGAAATTATCAGGAAAAATGGATAAGCTTTATGTAAGAGAGGCAAGTGAACCATTGCATTATGATGTAGTTATAATTCCTGATTTTGCACATTATAATGGTGATAAAGAGGCAACTAGAGATGAATTAAATACTGCTGTTGCGATAACAGCGGCGATTACGGAACAGTTCGTTATGAAGGGAATCAGCTTCTGTGCCATGATTCCAAGCGAATATGGTTTAAGTGAATTGTATGTATCAGATTCAGATGATTACAATAAAATGCTTGGGCAGTCAATGTGTTATAAAATATTACAGCAGTCGGGTTCAGGTCTTGAATATTTTATAACAGAGCATAAAGAAAATGATTATACAAGATTAATTATAGTATCTGCCGGAAGGTATGATAAGAGCTTATCAGGACTGGAAAAACAGATAGGAATAACTATAATTAACGCAATACAGGATGCTGACAGTATGTTTATAGATGCGAATGATAACGTAGTAGTAGTTGATATTCCTGTAAATCAGGATGATAACAGAGTATATAACATAATATGTTAGTTGATTCTGATGCTATAACCTGGGCGGTTTATAGAAGTCAGAATAGGAATATATAATGTAATATGTTATGCAGCCAGCGATAAAAAGATGTGCGGAAATGAGGGTTAACATGAAATATGAAGAGGCTGAAATTGCTGATAAAAAAAATAATAAGCATAAACAATACATATGGATGATTATTATGGCTGTTGTTATGTCTTGCGCATCATTTATATCTTATATATATACTTGTGGAGATAATGCAGCCAATGTTAATTATATGGTTATTGCTATGTCGGTAGGAATTATAACTGCAGCAGTTACATATATGTTATGCAGTAATACACGATGGAGATTATTAATTTTTATAATTCCTGTTTTAATATCCGTCATACCAGCCGGTTTGACAGGAATAATAAATGGAGCAGGTATATATATTGATATTATAATTTCTGACTGGAATAGAATTCATGCAGATGGAGTGGGAATGTTGCCGGTTACAGGAGGACAGTATGATTTATTGGCATTTTCACTTCTTATTTCTGTGATTATAGGAGAATTATCTTTTTGTATCATATATTACAATGCTATTATACAGGGGATAATATATGCATTATTTTTTATTGCAGTACAGCTTATATGTGGAAACATATCAGTTTTATCGTGTGCTTTGCTTATTGCAGTATGTATAATAATGAATATTGCTGGAAAGACAGCATATATAACATTCAGAAGTGTTATATTAAGCGTTATTGTAATGCTTGTGTTATTGTTGTCAGTTGCAACTGGTAATAAAGAGCTTGTTGCTGTAAGGACGATGCGCGATGATGTAAATGATAAAATAGATGATATACGATATGGAACAGATAGTATGCCAGAGGGAGATATAACAAGGGCAGGTGAATTATTATCTGATAATCAGGAGTTGCTAAAGTTGTGGTCGGAACAGTCTAAGAATATATATCTTAAAGGATATGTGGGCATGATATATGATGAAGAAGAATCAAGATGGAGGGATTTTTCTAATTCTTATTATGGTGGAGATAATTATGGTATGCTTGACTGGTTATATGAAAATGGACTTAATCCATTAACACAGTCGTCATCATACTATAATCTGGACAACAGTGGTAACAGACCTTTAGTAAACAGATTACATATAGAGATTAAGAATTTAACAAGAAGGTTTGTATATGTTCCGGAATCTGTAAGTTCGTTTGTAGATGGAAAAGTAAAAAATAATAAGGACATAAGCTATATATCGAAGGGATTATTTGGATTAAGAAAGTATGATGTAGAAGAGATATCAGATACACATCCATCAGAACTGATAACAGCAGGAGAATGGCTTGACAATCCACAGACAGATGAACAAAAACAATATATTAAGGCTGAAAGTGTATACAGAGATTTCGTTTATGACAATTATACACAGGTAACGACAGAATATTATGACCTTATGAATAAGCTGTTCTGGAATGATTATAATACAGACAGTTCAGGAATATACGAGGCAGTAAGCAGAGTAAGGAAAGTGTTGAAGGAAAAGTTCACATATAATGAGTATCCTGTTGAAGTTCCAGATAATACACAGGACGCACTGGAATGGTACATAAAAGAAGCAGGAGAGGGTAACGCAGTTATATATTCATCAATAGCAGTACAGGCTTTAAGGGCTGTAGGAATACCGTCAAGATATGTAGAAGGATATTATATTTCATCATCGGATATTAGTAAAAATTATGGAGATGGAGTATCACTTACCGGGGAAAATGCACATGCGTGGGTTGAGGTGTATTTCGATGGAATTGGCTGGAAACCAGTTGATGTAACGCCGGGATATTATTATGAATCAGCTGTATTGCAACAGATGGTAAATGCACCTGATAATATGTATAAAACTGCAGCCTTTGATGTGGATAAAAGTTTAGAACATGGTAAAGTTGTGGATAATGTAAGTAATAATCATAAAAAAGCAGATAAAATATTACCAAAGGCAGTAAATACAGGAGTAGTTGTAGCAGGAATAATAGCTGTTATTATAATATTGATTACATTAATACTTACTATTATTGAGGTATCATATTATTTTGTGTATTCCAGACAGCTAAGAATGTATCGTAACAGTTCATCTGCACAAAAGGCACGTATTATAGAAAAACGTATACATCAGTTGTTCAGAGTTAAAGGTATAGATGCAACGCTTGGATGGCATACGAAGGAGATAGATGAGATTGTGTCACAGAGTATAAAAAATGTTGAACCCGGGGATTATATAAGAGCATGTGAAATAATGGAGAAGGTAGTCTATGGTGGTTGTGAGCTTGAACCTTACGAATTAAGAACACTGGAGATATTTGCAGATGAAGTGTTTGCTGACCATGCCAAAGAGGCTGGGGTTGTAGGTTACAAGGTGAGACATATAGCATTTGGCATATTTGGAAAGAATAAATATATTGTTGTTTAGCATACATTCGGTTGGTGAACGGACGACATCATATATGAGAAAAGCAAGTGTGCATGCATCAACGATGCCAGAAGATTCAATTGGATATTTCTAAGACTTTTCATATAAGTAGTGGTAACTGCCGCTACCGCTCGATACGGGACATCCTTGTCCCATATCTCACTTCCACAGACATCCGTGTCTGTGGATAGCTGGGTAGTGAAAGAAAAGTCTAAGAACTATCACAATTGAACTTCAAGTGCATCTTATGATGTATGCACACTTGCTTTTCTCATATATGATGTCTGACGTTGACTTAATTTACGAAAAATGAATGTGTGGCTAAATCAGAGGGGCGAGGCTTGTAGGGCGGAAT
>JBNMGS010000005.1:0-14863 GCA_050872365.1 Lachnospira sp. | reverse complement strand
GCATATATATATGATGAAGGGGATAGTGATAAGGGGTATATTGTGGTATATATAACCTTTGATGTAACTGACGTAGAAAAGTATGATCCAGAATGGTTTAAAATGTGGACAATAGAGGCAGATAAAGCATGGTCGAATGGTAAAGATATGATGGTTAACAGTTATATGAATGAAAATAACAAAATAACAGAAAATAAAAAATATGAAATGTACTGTGTGTTTGGATTTGTACCAAAGGATATTGGGTTAAAGGAATACGGTGAAATTTATAACCTTGATTATAGAATAATGATTAATCATAATCCTATAATATACTATAAGTTAGATATTACAAGATGAAAATCATGAAAATAGGATTATGAATTAGGAGAGCTGAATATTTATGAAAACGAAGAGTTATATTATTTCATTAGTTTTAATTATATGTCTTATATTATCTGCTGTAATTGGATATAAAAAGGGTTATCTTGGAGATGTATTTAACTTTAAAACAAAAAAATATGTTGATAATACAATAGGTAAAAATGGAAGCATAACAAGAATGAGAGAGAGTATATATGAAAGTGAGTCATCTATTTTAGATATAGGGGATGAGTATGAGCTGGAGTATGAAGCAAAGGATTATAGGGGGAATGTGGATTACGTTAATAGTTATAAAATAAAAGAAAAATATCTTGATAGTTATATAACAAGAACACTTCCAGACGGAATGGAAGTAACGTACTATGATGAAAAAGAAAGGAATTACGTCAGTGATGATGGAAGAAGTCTTTCTAATGGATATGCATATGTTATCGTTACATTGGAACTGATAAATGAGAGTAATTCAAAATCAGGTGTTACATATATAACACCAACAAACATGAATATAGGTTATTTTGATGAAGATAAAACATTTAAGTTTTATGACTATACACGGGGAAGTATGTCAGATGATGCACGGACAAAAGGACATGTAAATCTGCCAATTGGAAACAAAAGTATTATTACAATGTGCTACGTAGTACCAGATGAGCTGCTAGACAGACAATTAGTGATTTCGGGAGAGGTCATGGCATATGATAAAGGTGCACCTAAAGTGCCATATTTTAAAGTGAAGTTGTAGAATTCTTAAAGGGAGTCTGTATAGCCTGAGTTTAGGCAGGGGGTGCATATGAAAGAGTTCCTGACATTTTGGAAGTATCAGAATAAAGCCGGAAGGTTGTATAAATGGATGTTGCTTGTTGTGCTTACATCATTTTCATTTGTATGTAGTTATATAAGAGTTTTTTTTAATGACTATTATGCTGGGTTGTGTGCCAAGGATATGCTGCTGTTTTTTTCAAGGGATGGCTTGGTACTTGTACTGGCAGGTGGAATAAGTACGATAAGAGGTCTTATGTTTACATATGTAGATGATAATCCGAATATTATTGTAAGATATAATTCCAAGCTGAAAGTATTCGCATATCAAAGTTTGTCGTTACTTATAATTGCGCTTATAGATATAGTAGTTTTATATGCAGCCGGTATAATATCATCATATGTTGTATTGGGAGTATATGATAACTGGCAGATTGACGGAAGTTATTTTTTTAACAAAGTGACAAGAAAAGGACTTTCTACTGATATAGGTGTGAATGATGTTGTTATATGCAGTATGTTTATAGTAAGAAAGACTGTTATTGTATGGGCTGTCGGTATGGTAAGTCTTATTATTGAATATATTACAGACTGGATAAGAGTGGCTGTATTTGGTGCGGTATTTATATATGGAGTCAGTTTAGTATCACATATCAGTATATGCAGGTTGGATTTAAATATACTGGACTTATATAATATGCCGCATACCGTTATGAATACAGTCCTGATTATTCTTGTGAATTTAATACTTTTAGTTGTGGGACTTGTGCTATCGAGAAGAAGACAGTATTACAGGTAATAAGAAGTGTTTTAATGATTGGGTGAAGATTATGAATGTCAGCAGATTTATAAAAGACGATATAAAAAGGTCTTTAATACATAACAGATACCGTATAATTTTATGTGTTTTTATAGTATTTGGTCTTATGGCAGCATTTTATATGCATATAGGGGTAATCAATTCTGTAAGAGATAATAAGATACAGCCATCCGTATGTGACTATATATTATATATGACAAGAGGTATATGCAGGGTAACTGAGGAGAATATAACAAGGCTTGAGATACCCTATGTGTGGATATCTTTATGCATTATGTGTGGTCTTATGGTGCTTGATTATATGTATAGTGATATGAGAGGTATGGGGAAAATGTGCTTGTATACAGTAAAAAAAAGAGTCTGTGGTGGATAAGCAAGTGCATTACATCAGTTGCAGCGGTTACTTTAGTATATGTAATTATATGGCTTATGTCAGTTATGTTTATATGTGTATCCAAGGGAAGTGTGGAAGGCGTACATACGGATATGTTTATAACGATGTATAATATAAATACTTCACTTCTGCCATCGGATATGTTAGAGTACAGTCAGATAGCAATATGTTTTTATATAGTGTTATATCCATGGATTATATCGGTGTGTATCGGCTTGTTTCAGGTTGGATTGAGTATATATACAGGACCTGTGGTAAGCTTTGTTATTATAATAATACTTGATGCACTGGCAGTATTTTCCAATAATATACTGTTATGTGGCAACTGGATTATGGCAGAGCGTTGTAGTATATTAGCAGAGGACGGATTAAATATATATGCTATGCTTGCAATGGCGGCTGTTCTTGCGATAGTGTCTGTGATTGTGGGATGGCATAGATTTAAGAAGAAAGATATTTTATAACAAGTGCGATAGTGAAGATGTGTGGGTGTAGGAAAAACAGAGAATTATAATGCACTAAGCAGAGGAAGATATGGCATACAGAATAGGTATATGTGATGATGAAAAGAATATAGTGTTAAATATTACGGGATATGTGGAACATTATTTTCAGTTACAGGGTGAGGATGTAGAGATACATACATGGAATTCCGGTGAGGAGCTGATTAATGATAAAGTATTTGAGAGTGGAAATGAATTTGATATATTGTCTCTGGATATTGAGCTGCCCGACATGAATGGTGTGTCGATAGGCCAGTATATAAGAAATACTATGGCAGATTCGATAGTGCAGATAGTGTATATATCACATAAGACAAGCTATGCAATGCAGCTTTTTAATGTACACCCATATGATTTCCTTGTAAAACCGGTTGATGAGAACATGATAGCAAATGTGATAAGCGGAATACTTTATATGAATGAACACGACAGAAGATTTTATACATATAAAGTTAATAAGGCCGTACATAAAGTGGCATATGGAGATATATGTTATCTGGCAAGTGACAGAAAGCATATAAGAATTGTGATGTCTGATGGAAGTGTCAAAGAATTCGTAGGCAAGCTGAAAGATGAGATAAGTGGTCTTCCAGATTATTATATACAGATAGGACAGTCATATGTCGTGAATTATAGCCATATAAGCCAGATTAATCCTGAAAGTGTTGTTATGGATAACGGTGATACACTTATTATAAGCAGAGGTTACAGAGCGCAGGTAAGCGAAGAACTTCTTAGCAGAAGTGCTTCACTTCCAGTATAAGATTAAGAGGTAATGTTGTATGTATTTATTAGAATATGTGTTCATTATGCTTGTAATAAGGCTTATAAAGATACTTATTGATGTTGATTACTGTAATATATTTTTTAAGGCTGATAGTAAGAGAGCCAGATGGATTGTGTGTATAATTGTATATGTGGCAGCAGCATTTACAGATATTATATTTGATTCAATATTTATAAGCATAATAGAAGACTTTATAGTTATATATGTAATTATGCAGGTGTATGCAGGTACACTTGATAAAAAAATATTATTTGCTTCTATGAATGTGGCATTGGAATGTATAGCTGATATGGGGACATCATATATAATGTCCGGCAGTAGCGGAATACAGGACGGAGCTGGCAATTACGATATAAAGCTTGGGTATTATCTGCCAAGACAGTTCATAACAATTATGTTATTTTACTTTCTTGTTATAATAGTTAAAAATATATACAGAACTAGAGAATACAGCGATATGTCATATAACTGGCTGTTCTTTATGCTTCTTGCCATTGTCAGTATAGGTGTATGGTATATAATCGCGAGAGGACTTATATCAACTGAAGGAGGCATGATATGCGTAGGAGCTTCACTTCTTATTATGAATATGGTTTCTTATAAGCTGTATGAGTCGGTTGTTGATGCATACAGATATGAGAAAGAGAATGAGAAGTTAAAAGAGCAGATGGATATATATGAATGTCAGATAAGTACCAATATTGAGAATGACAGGGTTGTAAGAAGTCTTCGCCATGATATGAAGCTGCACCTTGAGGAATTGCAAATGCTTGCAGAAGGTAAAAGGTATGATGAGCTTGAGAATTATTTATCGGCTATGACAGAAGCTGCGAAGCCTTTGTATAATATGGTTGGAACAGGTAATCCGTCAGTTGACGGGATACTTGATTATATGTGCGCTAAGGCACAGGACAAAGGTGTTACGGTTAAAAGAAAGTTAAGAATACCGGAAGATGTCGGTCTTAGTGCCTATGATATGAACATTATTCTTGGCAATCTTCTGGACAATGCGATAGAGAATACTTTAAAGACGGATAATCCCTATATAGAACTTACGCTTAAGTATCAGAGCGGTACAATATATATGAATGTTACGAATACGTGTATTTCAGACCAGAAAGTAGAGAATGGAAAGTATCTTACAACTAAAACGGATGAAGAAAAAAATATGCATAACAAAGAAGCTGTGTCTGAAGGCTTTTTAATAGCTGGCAGACATAAGTCAGAAAAGCACGGATATGGACTTGATAATGTAAAAAGGTGTGTTGACAAGTATAGTGGAACTATGAAGTTAAACTGTAAAGATGATATATTTACAGCGGAAGTGCTTATATATGTTCCTGTTCAGAGCTGTAAGTAGCATTTTAGGGAAGGGCTCAGAACAGCAATTAATTCTTAAATTTTTAAAAAGAGATTACAATATTGAATATATATGTTAAAATGTGGTAAGAGTGTACTAAAAAGGGAACTCTTACCTTTTTTAGTGCAATAAAGAATGATTAGTTAATAGTAGTATAAGTTAGTGAGGTCATTAGATGAGTTTTGATGCAGTAAAGAAAATAGAAGAATTGAAAAAATCGGACATAATAAGTTCCGGCTGCCCATTATGTGGTGCCACTGGTGATGAAGGCGGAAAGTATGAACTTGTAAAGGCAGAAGTACTTAAGGATATGAATTCAGCAGGTCTTATATTAAGACATAAGAAGTCAGGTGCAAGGGTTGTTGTTATATCCAATGATGATAATAACAAAGTATTTTCAATAGGTTTTAAGACACCTCCTTATGATGACACAGGTATGCAGCATATTATAGAGCACTCTACTCTGTGTGGTTCAAGAAAGTATCCGGTTAAGGACCCATTTGTTGAGCTGTGCAAGGGTTCTCTTAACACATTTCTTAATGCAATGACATATCCAGATAAGACAGTATATCATGTTGCAAGCTGTAATGATGCGGACTTTAAGAATATTATGGATGTATATATGGATGCCGTATTTTATCCTGATATGTATAACAGGGAAGAGATATTCAAGCAGGAAGGCTGGCACTATGAGCTTGAAAATGTAGATGATGATATAAAGTATAACGGCGTTGTATTCAATGAGATGGAGGGTGCTTTTTCATCAGCAGATGATGTGCTTTCAAGATATACATTTAACTCATTATTCCCTGATACTGTATATTGCCACGAGTCAGGCGGCGACCCTGCTGTTATCCCGACACTTAAGTATGAGGATTTCTTAAAGTATCATAAAGAATATTATCATCCATCTAACAGTTATATATATATGTATGGTGATATGGATGTGGATGAAAGACTTAAGTATCTTGATGAAGAATATCTTTCAGACTTCAATGCGGATGATGTTGATATCAATGCTGATATTCCACTCCAGAAAGCATTTGACAAGCCTGTATATGAGACTGCCATATGCTATAACAGATGATGAATCGCTAGAGGATAATACTTATCTTTCATACAATGTGGTAACAGGTACTTCAGTTGATGCCAAGTTATATCTTGCATTACAGATACTTGATTATGCGCTTGTCATGACACCGGGTGCACCTCTTAAACAGGCACTTATCGATGCTGGCATAAGCACAGATGTGTATTCAAGCTTTGAAACCTCTCTTTATCAGCCGGTTTACTCAATAGTTGCCAAGAATGCAAACGAAAAAGACAGAGATGCATTTGTTAAGATAATAGAAGATACGCTTAATGAACTTGTAAAAAATGGCATAAACGAAAGAACGTTAGCTGCCGGAATCAACTATTATGAGTTTAAGTACAGAGAGGCAGATTACGGTCCATATCCTAAGGGACTTATGTATTATCTTACTATGATGGACAGCTGGTTATATGATGAGTCAAAGCCATTTATACACATAGAAGCCGGTGATACATTTAAAGAACTTAAAGAGGATGCGAAGAATGGTTACTTTGAAAAGCTTATAAGTGAGTATATTCTTGACAATAATCATAAGTCAGTTATAAGTCTTGTGCCTGAATATGGTCTTGAAAAGAAGCAGGAAGAAAAGGAAGCAGCTGTATTAGCAGAGTATAAGAAAACTTTATCAGAGGATGAGCTTAAGGCACTTGTTGCTGATACTAAAGCACTTAAGGAATACCAGGATACTCCTTCAAGCCAGGAAGAGCTTGAAAAGATTCCTATGCTTGAGCTTTCAGATATATCAAGAGAGCCTGCTAAGCTTTATATAGATGAAAAAAATGTTGACGGCATGAAGGTTATACACCACAATATCTTTACCAATAAGATTGCATATATCATGCTTTCGTTTAACACAAGAGCTGTGAGTGATGAGGATATTCCATATCTTGGACTTCTTGGAAGTGTTCTTGGACTTATGGATACAAAGAATTTCACATATCCTGAACTTATGAATGAGATTAATATTAACTGTGGTGGTATATCATCAAGTGCTGCTGTATATAAGGATAAGGTTGATTTTGACAAACAGAGTATTATGTATGAGGTCAAAGGTAAGGCTTTATATGAAAAGATTCCTTTCGTTCTTGATATGATGAAAGAGATGATGTACAACACAAAGTTTGATGATTATAAGAGACTTAAGGAAATAATAGCAAGAATACGTTCAAGATTCGAGGCTACCATGACAGGCTCAGGACATTCAATAGCCATGCTTGAAGGATGTGCCCAGTTCTCAGCAGCCGCTTATTATTCCGACCAGATAAAAGGTTATAAGGCTTATCAGTTTATTAAAAAGCTTGATGAAACATTTGATGAGAATAAGGAAAATATAGCTGCAAAGCTTTCTCATCTGGTTAAGCTTATATTTAACAAAGAAAATGTTATAGTGAGTCTTACAGCTGATGATGAAGGTTATAAGCTGTTTGAAGAAGCTTATATCAGAATGTCAGAGAGCATGAATGATGAGCATGCTGTGGCAGCAGAAAGAAAGTATACACCAGCTAATGTTAAGACTGCATACACAGCAGCCTCACAGGTTCAGTATGTTGCAAGACGCGGTAACTTTGTCAAGGCAGGATATGAATATACAGGTGCACTGAAGGTACTTAAGATTATATTCTCATATGAGTATCTATGGCTTAATGTAAGAGTTAAAGGTGGCGCATATGGCTGTATGAGCGGTTCAACAAGAGAGGGAAACTTCTACATGGTATCATACAGGGATCCTAATCTTGCAAAGACTAATGAGATATATGAGGGTGCTGCAGAGTATGTTAAGAACTTCAATGTAAGCCGCAGGGACATGGTTAAGTTTATTATAGGAACTATCGGTGAGATGGATTCACCGCTTACGCCTTCTGCTATGGGTATGAGATCGTTCACACATTATATGACTCATACAACTATAGATATGTTAAGAAAAGACAGGACACAGGTGCTTGATGCAACGGTTGAGAGTATAAGAGCACTTGCACCGCTTATAGATGCAGCGGTTAAGCAGGATTACCTGTGCGTGGTAGGTGGACAGAAAGCTATAAATGAGGCTAAGGATATGTTTGATGTTATTAAGCCACTTATCTGATTCTTTAAATAAGGTGATGTTAGTGAATGGGTATTACGCGGTTGTGCAGCTATTCGTGTATGTGACAAAACTATAAAAGGATATATACTCATATTTTGTAAACAATGATGGTATATAAAAGATTATATAGCATGTGATGCGGAAAATTTATCAGATGTGACAAAGAAAGAATATTTTGCTGACATAATATGCGTAGTTATATTAGTTGTATGATAAGATTGGAGTAAAGGATGAATTTAGATGAAATGCTTAAAGCCAGTGGAATAAGCGGCGGTGCTGCTTCTGGCAATGATAATGTAAAGTCGGGCTTTGTAACATTTATAGGAAGACCTAATGTCGGTAAGTCAACACTTATGAACCACATTATAGGTCAGAAGATAGCTATAACATCAAACAAGCCACAGACTACAAGAAACAGAATACAGACTGTGTATACAGATAAAAGAAGTCAGATAGTATTTGTGGATACACCGGGTATACACAAGGCGAAAAACAAGCTTGGTGAGTATATGGTTGGTGCTGCAGAGAAAACTATCAATGAAGTTGATGTCATATGCTTTATAGTAGAGCCTACAACATATATAGGTGCGGGTGAACAGCACATTATTGAGAAGTTAAAGAAAGTGTCAGTGCCTAAGATTCTTGTTATCAATAAGGTTGATACTGTTAAGAAGGAAGAGATACTTCCTGTTATAGACTGCTACAGCAAGGAACTTGACTTTGACGAGATTATTCCTGTATCAGCAAGAAACGGAAACAATGTTGATGATCTTGTTGATAGTATATTTAAGTATCTTACTTATGGACCGATGTTTTATGATGAAGATACAGTAACCGATCAGCCTATGCGCCAGATAGTCGCAGAGCTTATAAGAGAAAAGGCACTTCATGCATTAAATGAGGAAATTCCTCATGGTATTGCAGTAGTTATTGATACATTTAAGGACAGAAAGTCACCAAAGGGTATCATAACAGATATAGATGCTACTATCATATGTGAGAGGGATTCACATAAAGGCATCATCATCGGTAAAGGTGGTGAGATGCTTAAGAAGATAGGAACTAATGCACGTTACGAGATAGAAAAGCAGCTTGGAAACAAGGTTAATCTTAAGCTGTGGGTAAAGGTTAAGAAAGAATGGCGTGACAGTGATATTCTTATCAAGAACTATGGATATGATAAGAAAGATTTAAAGGATAACAGATAGTTAACAGCTGTTAGAATTATACAGTGTACTAAATGGGGTTATCGCAGTAAGAAGATGTATGATATATAGATATCTTGTTCTGTCAACTAATCTATATATGGTATAAATATTCTTAATGCGGTAACCCCTCATATCATTGTATTTGCAATAACAGATACAGAAGTTTAAATTGTGCAGAAATGAGTATCATACGATGAAGTCATGAAAGGAGGCAGATAAGGTGGCTGATATTGTACAGGTAACAGGTTTTATATTATCAAGCATGCCGGTTGGTGAGTATGACAGAAGAATAGTGATACTTAGTAAAGAACTTGGTAAGATATCAGCATTTGCCAAAGGTGCAAGAAGACCAAACAGTCATCTTATCGGAGTTACAAGACCTTTTATATTCGGAACCTTTGAGTGCTATCGTGGCAGGGATTCTTATACTATATTCAAGGCAGATGTAAAGAACTACTTTGAGGAACTGGTAAGTGACCTGGATGGTGTGTGGTATGGCTATTATTTTGCTGAGATAGCAGAATATTATGGCCGGGAGAATCTTGATGCTTCTGAAATGCTTAATCTGTTATATGTATCTTTCAAGGCACTTACGAATAAGAACATACCAAATGAACTTGTACGGTTTATATATGAGCTTCGTATTATATCTGTCAATGGGGAGTGTCCTGATTTCTTTACCTGTCGTGGATGTGGTTCAAGTGATAAGCTTGACACATATTCATATACATATAACGGCATATTCTGCAGTGATTGTCATGCAAAGGTTAAGGATGGTATTGCATTGCAGTCGTCAACATTATATACGCTGCAATATATTGTCACAGCAGCACTTAATAAGCTGTATACATTTGTTGTGACTGATGAGGTCATGACAGAATTAAGGATGGTTGTATCAAGAATAGAGGCGGTTACATTTGATAAAAAGTTTAAATCAAAGGAAATGCTGACCTTATAAAAAAATCTCAAACTGACGATAGATATAATGTCAATAAAAGAGTATATATTATGGAAAGTTAGTATTGATGCATGATAAAACAGGAATGATAATTCTACAATATGTGAATATCAGGTGAGGTTGTATGAGTGCATGGCACGAAACAATCAGCAGGCATCAGAGACAGATAATCTTGCCATATGGCATCACAATAAAGAAAAGGAGTCTGATATGGGGCATAATAACCAGAAAAAAATAGCAGCAATCAATGATTATACAGGGTTTGGAAGATGTTCTATAGCAGTGGAGCTGCCTGTTATATCAGCACTTAAGGTACAGTGTTGTCCGCTGCCAACATCTATTTTGTCGAATCATACTGGATTTAACAGCTTTTATTTTGAAGATTTTACGGATAATATGCCTTCTTATATTGAAGAATGGAAAAAACTGAACCTTAGGTTTGATGGAATATGCTCAGGATTTCTTGGTTCGCACAGACAGATAAAGATAGTTGAGGATTTCTTTAAAACATTTAAGACGGATGACAATATAATACTTGTTGATCCGGTTATGGGTGATTATGGAAAGCTGTATTCAACATATACCACACAGACATGTACAGAGATGAAAAAGCTTGTTAAATATGCAGATATACTTACACCGAATCTTACGGAAGCATGTATATTAACAGATGAGGAATATGATGAGAAATGTCCTGGCAGGGAGCTTTTTCGCATAGCAAAGAAGCTGTCAGATATGGGACCCGCAAAGATAGTTATAACTGGAATAGTAAGAGGTAAGTATATAGCGAATTACTGTTATGAAAAGGGCAGCGAGGGTTATGAGATAAAGACTATGAAGGTGGGAACACAAAGGTCTGGAACTGGTGATATATTTGCTTCTATACTGGCAGCAGATGCGGTTAATGGCGTGGATTTTCATACATCAGTTAAGAAGGCCTCACAGTTTATAAAGAAGTGCATATTAAAATCGATAGAACTGGATATTCCGGTTACAGATGGGGTATGCTTCGAGGAGCTTCTGACTACATTAAGATAGCATAATGGAGTACACAAAATAACAACCGCATAAAATAATTACATGTGTATCTTTCTTGATTTGAAAATAAAAACAATAAATGAAAATAAAAGCAAAATGGATTCACAATAAATTGGAAATACTGTAATAAGGTGTATACTGTTATTGTCAATTATCAAAAAGAAAAGAGGATGAAATACGATGGAAATATTATATAAAGTACACAATAATTTATATGTTAATATGACTAACAAATGTCCTTTTGCATGTACATTTTGTTTAAGACAGACTATGGATAGAATAGGAGAATCTGACAGGCTGTGGCTTGAAAGAGAACCAGAGGTTAGTGAGGTTATAAAAGAATTCGACAAGTGGAATCTGGATGACTTCGGCGAGGTCGTGTTCTGCGGCTTTGGTGAACCTACAGAAGCCTGGGATAAGATAAAAGAAGTGGCAGCATATGTTAAAAAGACATATAACAAGCCAATTAGAATAAATACAAATGGAGCTGGTAATCTTATCAATGGAAGAGATATAGCAGCTGAGATGCCAGGACTTATTGATACTGTTTCCATAAGTCTTAATGACCCTGATCCACAGGAATATCATAAGCTTGTAAGAAGTAAGTTCGGTGATAAAACTTTTGATGCCATGCTTAGCTTTGCAAAAGAGTGTGTTAAAAACGGACTTCATGTAGTACTGACTACGGTTGATACAACCATATCACATGAAAAAGAGGCCAAGTGTCAGAAGATATGTGATGATATGGGTGCAACATACAGAATCAGACCGTGGGAGTCATAAAGATAATATAATTTTAAATTGGTATACATACAGAGAATTTCTGAAGCTTAAAAAGAGATAGTTTTATAAAAGTAATGAATAACATGATATCCGATTGAGATAATGTATTAAAGAATATATTAAAGGATATATTGAAGGATATATTGAAGAACATATTAAAAATTGATATGTTTCAGAATGTAATGTTTTTAAGTTTGCCAGTTGAAATATACAATAGAATGGTATAAAATTAAAAAGATTATTGTTTATGTTGTGATTGCTTTTAATCGGAATATAGATTATGAGGGACATCAACTAAACAGATATTGTGAGGATAGCAGCACCACCCGGGTGTATGACAGTCCGCAATTTTAGGAGGAATCTAGAATATGGAAAAGACAATGGAAAAGATAGTTGCCTTAGCTAAGGCGAGAGGTTTTGTATACCCAGGTTCAGAGATCTATGGTGGTCTTGCAAACACATGGGATTACGGTAATCTTGGTGTTGAACTTAAGAATAATGTTAAGAAAGCATGGTGGCAGAAGTTCGTACAGGAAAGCCCATATAATGTCGGCGTAGACTGTGCCATACTTATGAATCCACAGACATGGGTTGCATCAGGACATCTTGGCGGTTTCTCAGATCCACTTATGGATTGCAAGGATTGTCATGAAAGATTCAGAGCTGATAAGCTTATTGAAGACTGGGCTGATGAGAATAATTATGATCTTGGTGGTTCTGTTGATGGCTGGACACAGGAACAGATGAAGAACTTCATCGATGAGAAGAATATATGCTGTCCTACATGTGGAAAGCACAACTTTACAGATATCAGACAGTTTAACCTTATGTTTAAGACATTCCAGGGTGTTACTGAGGATGCCAAGAATACAGTATATTTAAGACCGGAAACAGCACAGGGTATATTCGTTAACTTCAAGAATGTACAGAGAACCTCAAGAAAGAAGATTCCTTTTGGTATCGGTCAGATAGGTAAGTCATTCCGTAACGAGATTACACCTGGTAACTTTACATTCAGAACAAGAGAGTTTGAACAGATGGAACTTGAATTCTTCTGTAAGCCGGGAACAGACCTTGAATGGTTTACATACTGGAGACAGTATTGTATAGACTGGCTTAAGGCACTTGGTATCAAGGAAGATGAGATGAGAGCCAGAGATCATTCACCAGAAGAACTTTGCTTCTATTCAAAGGGTACAACAGATATCGAGTTCTTATTCCCGTTTGGATGGGGTGAGTTATGGGGTATCGCAGACAGAACAGATTATGACCTTACACAGCATCAGACAGTATCAGGTGAAGATATGTCATACTTTGATGATGAAGCTAAGGAAAAGTATATACCATATGTTATCGAGCCATCACTTGGTGCAGACAGAGTAACACTTGCTTTCCTTTGTTCAGCATATGATGAGGAAGAGCTTGAAGGTGGAGACGTAAGAACAGTACTTCACTTCCATCCAGCACTAGCTCCAGTTAAGATTGGTATCTTACCACTTTCTAAGAAGCTTAATGAAGGTGCAGAAAAGGTGTATGCAGAGCTTTCTAAGTATTATAACTGCGAGTTCGATGACAGAGGAAATATCGGTAAGAGATATAGAAGACAGGATGAGATAGGTACTCCATTCTGTATAACATATGACTTTGATTCAGAGGAAGACGGCGCTGTAACAGTAAGAGACAGAGATACTATGCAGCAGGAAAGAGTTAAGATAGAAGATCTTAAGGCATACTTTGAAGATAAGTTCAGATTCTAATGAAGAATTTCAAGTACTTAATAATATACGCAGGGTTTGTGCATGATGCATGAATCCTGCGTAATATATATGATGTAAGGATTGCGTGAATTGCATAGCAATGTAGCAATCCTGACACATCAGTGAGTGGCAAAATTTATTTTTGACACATACATCATATATGGTGTTATGGGGAATCAGTTATAAAAGATAATACATAGGAAAGATGATATATAAGACAGATATAAAGGCAGAAAATATATGATATGTGCTAAATGTGGAACAGAATATGAAGGAAGCCAGTGTCCTAAGTGTGATGGACCAGTAATAAAGATTAATAACAGTGATTATCTGGCAAGAAGAAAGGCTTATGAGGAAAAACAGGCAAAGCTTAAGGAAAGAGAAGCACAGATAAAAGAAGAACAGGCACAGGCTGATGACAGTAATGAAAAACAGACGGTGCGTGAATCAAGCAGTAATCAAAAAGATAATAAAACAGCAAAAAACAATAAGAAAACACATACTTCAAAGTCAAAAAACTATGATGAAGGAGTATTTGATATAACTAAAGTAGACTTAAATCAGGTGGCTGATAAGTTGAAGAATGGCAAGGATGTATTAGTAAGCGGAAAAGACCGGCTGACAAAATCGCTGGAAGAAAAAGCAAATGATTTAAGAAAAACTGAAAACGATGAAAATAATAAAAAATCATCTTATGGTTCTTTGAAAAAACAGAAAAATGCGGTTGCAGCGGTTATAATACTTATACTCATAGCAGCAGCGGTTCTTGTTTTTAATATAGTTTTGAAGAAAAACTATAACATATATATGAGTGATGGCAATAAAATATACGATGTTTCATCACTTGACAGCAAGTATGTATGCGACAATTCCAGTGCTGTATTTGCTCTGGATGATGATACATTTTTTACACCAGAGTGGCCTGAGGATATTGATAAAAACAGTTCGGTATTAAAT
>JBNMGS010000004.1:0-14948 GCA_050872365.1 Lachnospira sp. | reverse complement strand
CTGACTGATAATAAATCTTAGCCTCTGCCATTTTAATATACCTCCGAGAGTAATAAAAAATATTTATTTTAAACTTGCAGCTCCTCTTGCAAGACCAGTAATACCTGTTCTTGCGAGTTCTGTAATTTTAAAACCATCAAGTAATTCGATAAATGAATCTATCTTACTCTGACTGCCTGTAAGTGAAATAATAAGAGAATTCTTCGCAACATCAACAATATTAGCTCTGTATATATCAGCCATAGTTGTAATCTGCTGTCTTTCTTCCCTTGTGCATAATACTTTGATAAGCACAAGTTCCCTGCATACAGATTCATCATGTGGAAGTTCTACTATTTCCTTTACATCTATAAGCTTACCAAGCTGTTTTTCAATCTGTTCAAGCACATCATCATCACCAGTTACTGTTATAGTCATTCTTGATAACTTAGGATCAAGTGTCTCTCCAACAGTAAGACTGTCTATATTGTATCCTCTGCGGCTGAACAGACCTGCCACACGGCTAAGAACACCTGATGAATTATCTACTAGAATTGAAAATACTGCTCTTCTCATATATCTTTCCTCCAAAATATGATGTTGTGGTTACAGGTTCAGAAGTTATTTCATAAAAGTATGAATAACTTTGTGACCTTTTGAGCCTTACATCAAAATATTATACTATGATACACAACATATAAACATATCGATGCTTCTGCCATTCTTTGAATAAAGACGACCCGCATCCCCGCCAATGTTCTTATCGTCATATAAAATCACACATTATTGTAGCAACTAGCAACTCTATTGTCAACCATAATAAATCTTGAGTTTCCGAAGTTTTATCCACAACTGCATCATTATCCTTATTCTATTATATATAACTTTCAAAAAATGCCTAAAATATAAGGAATCTTCTTTCTTTTTGATGTAAAACAAAGTGTTCATACAAAAATCCTGATGCCATATGTCTATTATAATTCATTGCCGCATACATTAAATATATTGGCATTTAACTTGTCTGCATCTGATATATCATGCGTTGATACTATAAGAATCCTGTCTCCTATATTATCCATGATATAATTTATCGCATTATCCTTTGTGTTATCATCAAGACCTGCAAACGGCTCATCCATCACTACAACATCTGATTCTGACATAATTGCACGGACTATCTCAACGCGCCGCTTCATACCTCCACTATACTTTGAACAAGGCTTATTAAGTGCCTCTTTATCAATCAGCTTTCCAAGCTCTGCTTTAATAGCAGCTTTATCGCACTTTCCCTTAAGCACCATAGATACATTAACAACCGGACTTAGATGCTCAACAAGGCTATTTTCCTGAAACACAGCAGAAACACGGTATTTATGGTTAATATTCATTGTAGTGCATTCTTGTGTACATATAACTGTTCCATAATCAGGCTCTGTCAGCCCCATAATTATATTAAGCAAAGTTGTCTTACCTGTACCAGAGGCTCCCATTATACATGTTGCCTTCTTTGAATTACATTCTATATTCACACCATCCAGCACACATTTTCCATCATAACTTTTTTTAACATTTTCAATTATAAGTTTTTTCATATTATTGTTTATATTCCATCAATTTTTCTGATTTATGTATATATTCTGTCCTCAAATGTAACGCCATAATATGTAGATATCATATCTGTTGTATTACAATTCAAGTGTCAGAAAGTTTAAACCTGTATCATCTTATCCGTATTATTATTCTATGCATTTCATGTACTAACACTAACCATCTGTATGCCTTAACATTTATGCGTTTACACACGCTGTAACACTCTATATAAAGCAGCAAATATACTAAGAATAATCTTCTCAACAACGCAGCTTATTACTATAACGACTATACTCCAGGCAAAAAGCTCAGATGATAAAAGATATAACTTGGCATAATACATGCTTGTTCCAATTGTGTCAGATACCAGTCCTATTATCTCGGCCGATATACCTGCCTTAAAGCACATACCAAGCGCAATCTTTAACTGTGCTTTAAGATAAGGATATACCCCTGTCATATACACATATCTGAATCTGTTAAACATGCTCATATCATATACCTGAGCCATATGTATAAGCCTGATATCTGTATGTGTTATTCCTTCTGTAACACCTGTTGTAATCATAGGTATTACAACCATGGCTGATATTATCCTTGATACATTCCTAGAACCAAACCACATAAGCAATAGTATTATAAATGCTGCCACCGGAAGTGCTTTCATCAGCTGTAGCGGAATTTCTATAAAATCTGCTACAGCCTTGTATCTTCCTGCGCATATACCAAGCAGTATACCAATAAATATACCTGCAATGAGTCCGCTTCCTATATTAAACATACTATGCATAATAATAATATAAAACTGTTTAGTAACAAGCATATTTACAATAGTTCTTAATACAGCAACAGGACTTGCAAGCAATAGCTCAAGTCCTGTCATCATACTGGCAATCTGCCATATTAATATCCATATAAGAACAATAATCAGTCTTCTAATGTGTTTCATTGTCCTTTTCTCCTGTTTTTTCATTTTTAAAAACAAGAACCTTCTGTATCATCTTATCAGATACCGATAATATCCTGAACGTGTATCCATCACATATTGTTTCAAACTTTTCATTCTCTGCCGGAATTTTACCAAGCTTATATATCATATATCCATTAAGAGTATCTATATCTTCACAATCAAACTTTATTCCAAGTTTTTCCTCAATATCCTCAAGTGGTGTCTGACCATCCATCTCAAATCTGTTTTCTGACAGCTGTTTTATCTGTACTTCTTCTTCATCATACTCGTCAAGTATGTTACCAACTATTTCCTCAAGAATATCTTCCATAGTAACAATGCCTGTCGTCTGTCCATACTCATCAACCACAACTGCAAAATGATTCTTTTTAGACTGCATTTCCTTGAATAAAACGCTTACACTTCTTGTTTCCGGAATACAAAATGGCTCAAACATAACCTGGTTTTTTACCTGATACAGTTTTTTATTTCTGTCTTCTTCCTTAACATATACTTTCAAAAGATCTCTGATATGTAATATACCAATTATATTATCTATGTCCCCGTCATACACCGGATATCTTGAAAAACTCTCCTCCATTACGATATCAAAAGCTTCACTAACGGTAAGTGATGCATCAAGTGCGACAATATTTTTTCTATGCGTCATAACATCCTCTGCCTGTTTTTCAGCAAACTCAAATATATTGCCTATCATCTCAGCCTCATTTTCTGCTATAACACCCTGTTCATGGCTTTCATTAACCATATCCATGATTTCTTCTGTTACATCTTCATCTTTTTTTCCTTTTCCAAATCTTTTAAACAGACTTGAAAACAATCCTTCATTTCCTTCCGCGGGATGACCCTCGTTCATAGTTTGTATAAATCCTTTCATCTTATTATTCAACAATGTCAGTGTCTTAAGCAAAAAATCTTTTTCTTCAAGCATAAATGACTTTTTATGATTCTGACACTTACATCATTTAACTATATTATACTGCCAAAGCATATACCAGCTCTGTACTTATGCACAAAAAGTACATTTATTCGTGCATATATTCAGATAATTATTATAAGAATAACACATACATATCATGACAGTCAACAAAATGCAGATTATGTCTTATGTATCTTACTCATGATTCATCTCAAGACTTACACTGAGTGCTTTATCAACCTGACCTATTATATCATTATCAAGATGACATACTTTATCTTTAAGTCTTTTTTTATCAATAGTTCTTAGCTGTTCTAAAAGTATAACTGAATCTTTCACTATATCATAATGGCATGCATCTATTTCAACATGTGTTGGAAGCTTTGCCTTATTCATCTTAGATGTTATTGCCGCACATATAACTGTTGGGCTGTGTTTGTTTCCTGTATCATTCTGTATAATAAGAACAGGTCTTATACCGCCCTGTTCTGAACCAACAACTGGTCTTAAATCTGCATAAAATATATCACCACGTTTTACTACCACTTATATCACACTCCCAAAGCATTTACTTAATCGATTATATTTAAAGTATTGCCAGGTTTCTGGTGTCTATTCACGCTTATACATTATTTTATATCAGTTATCTGCCATTATAATGCTGCTTTTTAGTAAAATGATGTACGAACATTGTTTACCACTCTATAATTCATATACAGTTTAAGGTTTAAAATTATACAGCGTATTGCATGCGGGGCATGCATCGATGATACCTTCTAGTCCTTTAATCATACATATTTTAATAATACTGATGATATGTTTTTAACTATATCCCCCGCAACCATAGAATATCCTGTCTTTTTTAATGCAGCCTCATCACCCGCCAGTCCATGTATATATACTCCAAGCTTAGCTGCTTCAAAACAATTCATTCCCTGTGCCATAAGTGAAGTTATTATGCCAGAAAGTACATCTCCTGAACCTCCTGTAGCCATTCCATCATTGCCTGATATGTTAATATATACATCATCTCCATCTGTGACTATAGTTCTTGCATCCTTAAGCACACATATACAACTGCGTTCATTGGCATAGTCTACTGCTGTACATATTATATCTGATTTAATCTGTGATATGCTTTTTCCTGTCAGTCTTGACATTTCGCCTATATGAGGGGTAACAACAACATTTTCTCCTCCGAATGCTATATTTCCTGCCGCTATTATGTTAAGCGCATCTGCATCATATAGTCTTTTTTTATCACTATACTCAATTGTTCTTCTTACCAGCTTTTCTGCTATACCGCCCTGTGAAAGACCCGGACCTATGCATAATGCATCTGCCCAGCTTATTGACTCGTCAATATCAGAAGGTAACTCATAAGAATATGTATCAAGAAGACATTCCATATTATTACCAAGCACTATATTTCTGTTATCACTATGTGTTACAAGCTTAACAAGGCCTGCTCCCATACGATATGCTGCCTGTGAGGCAAGAACAGCTGCTCCTGCATACTTATCTGAACCTGCTATAAGCAACGCCTTCCCACAGCTTCCCTTGTTGGCATCTGGTGTTCTTTGTGGCATATTTCTGGCTATATCTTCTTTTTCATATACATATCTGTTCCTGGATATTTCCGTATATTCTGCAAAGCCTATGTCTGACGTTATCAATCTGCCGCAGAATATAGTTCCCGGATATAACAACTGCCCTGTCTTAGTATAACCAAATGTTATGGTTATATCTGCATTAACGGCACATCCCATAACCATACCGTTTGCTGCATTTATTCCTGATGGAATATCTACTGAAACAACACTGGCACCTTTACTGTGTGCCCGGTTAATATCTTCTACTATTAAAGCTGCTTTTCCCTCAAGATTTCCTGATAATCCAATACCAAATAATGCATCTACTACAACCCCATAACCAGAAAAATCCGGGTCATCAATACATTGTATGCCCAGATTCCTTATTATGTTCAATTGTATTCTATATTCTTCTGTCGGATGTCTCCCTTCATTAAGAAAAACATCAACCTCATATCCTTTAAGGTACAGCTGCCTTGCTGCCGCAAGTCCATCTGCTCCGTTATTACCACTTCCGCATACACATATTATACGCTGGCTGCCGGCTTTTGTATGTATTTCATTTATTATACAATCTGTTACCGAAAGGGCTGCTCTTTCCATAAGTACAACTGACGGAATTCCTATTGTATTTATGGAATTAGAATCAACCTTTTTCATCTCATCTGCATTCAGTATATACTTCATAAACACCTCCGCTAATACTTAAGACCTTATTTTCTTTTATTCTGTTTCCTGTGTTTCGTCATTGATTCTGTCAACAGCACTGCAATTATCCGGTCCTATAATATCATGGATAAGTGAATATATATTCTCATTAACAGTTTCTTTATCCTGTTTGATAAGAATATTTTTCTTAAGCTTAAGCCTTGTTGCATCTATCCACTTGTTAAGTACTTCTATATCCTCATGATTAGAATTCATCTTGTTGTAACACACTTTAAGCGTCTCTGTTAATAATCTTTCATTAGCTCTTGCCAGTTCTCTTGGAAGCTCCATAAGTTCATCCTCAAGATTGGCTATCTTATCCTTTGATTCCTGTATGAGTCTCTGATTCTGATTCATAATCTTCTGTCTTGCTTTGTTGTCATCATCATCTTCCATATTCTCAACAACATCATTAATAAGCTGTTTTTTTAATTTCTTTATATCTTTAATGTCTGTATTAAGCCTGCCCTGTTTTTTGAGCAGTTCATTAACCTGTTTCTCCCAGTAACTTATCTCGTCTGTTTTTATCTTATCATTTACAAGACGATACCATCTTTCATCGAGTGTGAGAATCGGAATATTAGTAAACACACCTTTTTCTTTTAATGCATTATATGTAATTTCAGACATTAACAATCCCCCTTTTTAATTCTTATTGGCAATTGTATATGAAAGTCTCATAAGACTTTCTGATAAATGAACATTCTCAACAATAACATCTTCCGGCAGGTTAAGATCAGTATGTGCGAAATTCCATATTGCCTTTATACCAGCATCTGCCACACGACGTCCTACCTGTCTTGCAGCTTCCTTTGGAATAGTAAGTGCTACTATTTCTATATTGTTGTCTTTAATAAAGTCTTCAAGTTTATCCATTGTCATAATACTTATGTTATCTCTTATAATCTGTCCTTCAAGTTCTTTATTACTATCAAAAACTCCACATACCACGAAACCTCTTTTTTCAAAATCAGCATAGTTAACTATCGCTCTTCCGAGATTACCTGCACCTATAATAACCATATTATGTTTACGGTCGATTCCTAATATCTTGCCAATTTCATCATACAGATATCTTACATTATAACCATAACCCTGCTGTCCAAAACCGCCAAAATTATTAAGGTCCTGTCTTATCTGTGAAGCTGTAACCTTCATCTTGGCACTAAGGTCTTTCGATGATATTCTCTGTACTCCGCTTTCTATTAATTCGCCAAGATATCTGTAATATCTTGGTAATCTTCTTATAACTGCTGACGATATTTTCTTACTATCTTCCATAACTATCCTCTGTTTCCGCATATGCAACGCCAGAACATCAATATAATCATCATGATGTATTCTGACACTCCATATATGCCTTATAATACATTTTATAATATGACATTAATATGATGATACCATGGTCAAAAGTTTTAAACCAACATGAGCTTGCTCATAAGTGGTGAATGACCTTGCGACCCGCCCCAATATGAGCATAAAAGTAGGATGATAATCCAACGATATGCGAATATTGGATTGAATTGTGGGAGTGCGTAGCACGGAACAATTCGTAGGTATCATAGTTGGGGGCTTTTGACCCCAACATTATATAATGTAAGTGTAAAAAGTTCAGAAATTCGTTTATGCCTGCATAATAAAACTTTTGAACC
Source organism: Lachnospira sp. (assembly GCA_050872365.1). Classification (GTDB taxonomy): domain Bacteria; phylum Bacillota; class Clostridia; order Lachnospirales; family Lachnospiraceae; genus Lachnospira. Next base: position 7,538 of record JBNMGS010000004.1, on the reverse strand, counting down.
TTTAACACTTACTGCTTAACATATATGCTATCTTAGCTCACTACCTAAGATAACTAAGCACTCTGTTAATTATATAACAATTCCCCTTTTATGTCAAAATGTGAAAATGGTTATAACTTTTTCAAATTTATAACTTTTTCTAAAACTTTATCTGCAATACTTCTTAAAATACAACATATTTTTCTTAATTCATGTCACTTACCCAAGCACTCTTTTGGCTATATCTACAGATTCTTTAGCATCCTTTGAATAAAAATCAGCATGTATCTCCTTTGCATACTCAGGTGTAAGCACAGCTCCTCCAACCATAATCTTACAATCAAGATTATTCTCATGTATAAGTTCTATTGTCTTTTTCATAGACACAAGTGTAGTTGTCATAAGTGCCGACAGGCCGCATAGCTTCGCATCATTTTCTTTTATGGCATCTACAACCGCCTGATATTCAACATCTTTACCAAGATCTATAACATCATAGCCATAATTTTCAAGAAGAACCTTTACTATATTCTTTCCTATATCATGGACATCACCTTTTACTGTAGCTATTACTATCTTACCTTTACTTACAGGCGCATTGTTGCTCATGACCATATGTTTTCTTATAACTTCAAAAGCACCCTGTGCCACTCCTGCTGCCATAATAAGCTGTGGCAGGAATAATGTTCCCTTCTCGAATTCCTCACCTATCTTATCAAGTGCAGGGATAAGTGCGTTGTTTACAATATCCATTGAATCCATAGTTGACAAAAGCTCTTCTGTTATTGAGGCACCTTCGTTTTTTAATCCCTTTTCTACAGCATAGAATAAGTCATCACAGGTGTAGCTTCCCTTTTTATCTTTAAGATTAATATTTCCTGCCTCACCAGGATTCTGATTTTTATCACCCGCTTCACCATTCTGTGTGCCCGGAACACCACTACCTGCGTTAGCAGTTCCCATATTCATTGGATTGATTTTACTTACGTTAGGCATCGATGCATATGCTTTAATATAATCAACAGAATTCTTGTCTATATTTGCAAGAAGTTTGTAAGCCCTTACCGCTCCCATCATCTCATATACATTAGGATTAATTATTGCAAGATCAAGTCCGCTCTGCATAGCCATTGTAAGGAAAATGTGGTTAACTAACACTCTGTTAGGAAGTCCAAATGATATATTAGATACACCAAGAACCGTTCTTAATCCCAACTCATGTTTAACTGTATGGAGTGCATTAAGTGTCTCCATAACACCTTCCTGCTCTGCTGATGCTGTAAGTGTAAGACAGTCTATGTATATATCTTCCTTTGGAATACCTATAGCCATAGCTCTTTCCATAATTTTTCTTGCTATGGCAACCCTATCTTCTGCTTTTTTAGGAATACCATCCTTATCAAGTGCAAGTCCTATAACAGCAGCACCATATTTTTTTACTATAGGAAGAATATTATTAAGTGAATCCTCCTCGCCATTTACAGAGTTAACTATTGGTTTACCGTTATATATTCTGAGTGCTGAATCAAGGACCTCCGGAATAGTTGAGTCAAGCTGTAAAGGAACATCTACCACAGACTGTAGTGACTTTACAGTATCTACCATCATCTGTCTTTCATCTATACCTGGAAGTCCTACATTAACATCAAGTATATCTGCTCCTGCTGATGTCTGTTCAAGCGCCTGTCCTAATATATAATCCATATCATTATCAAGAAGTGCCTGCTTGAATATTTTCTTTCCTGTAGGATTAATTCTCTCACCTACTACCCTTGGCTGGTCTACTATTACTGTATTAGTAGCTGAACATACTGCCGATGGAATAACAACTGGTTTTTTAGACGGATTTCCCTCTCTCTTAAGCATGTCTGATAATTCACTTATAAACTCAGGTGTTGTACCACAGCATCCACCAAACACCTTTATTCCATACTTTCTTAAGTCCTTCATAAACTCGGCAAACTGTGTTGCGTTAACATTATACTGGTTAGTAACAGGATCTGGAAGACCTGCGTTAGGCTTAACTATAACTGGAATATTAGTCCACTGTGTAAGTTCTGCAATAACAGGCTCTAACTCCTTAGGACCAAGTGAACAGTTAACTCCAAGTGCATCTACTCCAAGTCCCGATATAGTAAGTGCAAAAGCTGATATCTGGCAGCCCGTAAATGTACGCATATTCTCTTCAAATGTCATAGTTGTCATAATAGGAAGTGAACTGTTTTCCTTTGCTGCAAGTACCGCTGCCTTAACATCTAAAAGATCTGTCATAGTTTCAAACACAACCAGATCTGCACCTGCTGCCTCTCCTGCTTTTACTATCTCGGCATACATCTCGTAAGCTTCTTCAAAACTCAAAGTACCTGTTGGCTCTAACAACTGCCCTATAGGTCCTACATCAAGTGCTACAAGTGCTTCAGGCTTAACATTATTACATGCTTTTCTTGCATTTTTAATACCTGCTGTAACAAGTTCCTCTACTGAATGTCCACACTCTTCAAGCTTGTATCTGTTACCCCCAAATGTGTTTGCATATATAATATCAGAACCCGCATTAAGATACTTTTCATGTATAGATATGAGAAGCTCTGGCTGTGTAATATTAAGCATCTCTGGTGTTTCACCCATCTTCATGCCTGCTGCCTGAAGCATGGTTCCCATACCACCATCAAGAATTACATAATCTTTCTTTAAAAGTTCCTTCAACTTATTACCCATTGCAATGTCCTCCTGATTCCCTGAATCTGCATGTTCCCTTTAGATTACAAGACATACAGCCTTTTTTCTTTGCACTTACCTCACCCGTTGTAAGTCCTATAACTGCTGTTACAGACTTTGTTGGCACCATCATATCAGTTTTTCCAATATTCAGACCTATTAATCTTGGTGCATTAAGCACCTTTAGAAAATCCCCCTGCTGTGATAATGGCAGATCACCATATCCTATACCAAACCGAAACGTCTGGTTGTACTCTGGAAGTTCCTCTTTTATAATAGCTTCTAACTTATCACACACCTGCTCTATAGCTGCACTTGCAAGGCTGTCAGAAACAACTGCCTTTGCAAGGTCAGAAGCCTGCATGATACGGAGCAGCCTGTCTATTCCTGCTGATAATGTAACCGCTATAAGTGCAGCCTTTTCACAGCCTTTAAGATGCTCTTTTATCGAATTGCCCTTAAGTAAAAGTCCTGTACCATCAAGTTCCACGCCAGCATCTTTTTGTGTCACACCAACAACCCTGTATGTATATCTTGGAACTGCTGCCTTTATAACCTGTACCTCACAGTCATCTATAAGCGCATCTATCACTTTGTCAGCACCGATTCCTCTGTATCCCAAATATCTTAAGACTTCCTTACGGTTAATTGGTCCAAGTTCAATCTGCTTTCTCATAAGGCTGCTCCTTTCTATATTTTTATTACTGTTCAAATATTATTCAGATTCAGTCTTTTAAGCTCACTTTAATCTCTGTTTTTCTTAGCTCTATCCTTGCTTTTATGCTTTGACTTTCCGTGACCCTTTCCTCTCGTCTGATTAGCTTTTTCCATATTAACACGACGTCCCTTTATCTGGACGTTATCATTCATGGCCTTAAGCACTTTCTCCGCATGTATTGCAGGTACATCAACAAATGTATAGTTATCCATCATATCAATAGCACCAACAAGCTTTCCCGGCATTCCAGATTCACCTGCAATTGCACCAAGTATATTAGCTGGCTTTATCTTATCCTTCTTGCCAATATTAATAAAGAGCCTTACCATTCTGGAATCATCTCTGTCCATATCAAAATGAAAATCCTCAACCTCGTCTTCTCTGTCAAGAGTATCTCCTATAAGCATCTTAAGAAGCGCAGCTGCCATATCCATGGATGTATATTCCTCCTGGTTAACATGTTCCTCAACAAGATTAACCATATCTGTAAGTCCACCTTCTTCAATAGTCTGCTTTATCTTGTCAAACATATTATCAAGCTTTGTGTTCTTAACATCATCAAGTGATGGAACCGGCTTTGCAAGTATCTTGGTCTTACAATATCTTTCTATATCCTTTAACTTATAGACTTCCTTTCCACTTATAAAGGAAAGTGCCATACCGGATCTTCCTGCACGTCCTGTACGTCCTATTCTGTGTACATAATATTCTTCATCCTGTGGTATATCATAGTTAAATACCATATCAACATCATCTACATCTATTCCTCTTGCAGCAACATCTGTAGCTATTAGGATATCTACCTTTCCACTTCTGAAATCATCCATAACTCTGTCTCTTTGCTGCTGTTTCATATCTCCATGTATTCCATCCGCGAAATATCCTCTTCCCTTAAGCTCAGATATAAGCTCATCAACCTGTCTTTTAGTATTACAGAATACTACTGAAAGTCTTGGATTATATATGTCTATAAGCCTGCATAATACCTCTGTTTTATTCTTAGGCCTTACTTCGTAATAGAACTGTTCAATATTAGATACTGTGAGTTCTTTTCTTACTACCTTTATAATCTTTGCATCTTTCTGGAAGTTTCTTGCTATATCCATGATTGCTCTTGGCATGGTTGCTGAAAACATAACTGTCTGTCTGTCCTGTGGTGTTTCGGTAAGTATGGTTTCCATATCTTCCCTGAATCCCATATCAAGCATTTCATCTGCTTCATCAAGAATAACCATATTAATATTATCAAACTTGACTGTCTTTCTTCTCATATGATCCATAACTCTTCCAGGTGTACCAACAATAATCTGTACGCCAGTCTTTAAAGACTTAATCTGTCTTACTATTTCCTGTCCACCATATACAGGAAGAACTTTTATGTCACTCATGTATTTTGCAAGCTTGCGTATCTCTTCTGCTACCTGTACAGCAAGCTCTCTTGTCGGGCATAAAACAATAGCCTGTGGTTTCTTTATCTGTGGGTCTATCTTCATAAGCATTGGGATAGTATATGCTGCTGTCTTACCTGTACCTGTCTGTGCCTGTCCTACTACATCTATTCCCTCACACACTGCCGGTATAGCCTGTGTCTGTATTGGTGATGTTTCTTCAAACCCCATATCCTCAATTGCTCTTAATATTCTTTCATCAATATTTAACTCTTCAAATTTCATTCATTTCCTCATTTCTTTTCTTGTTAAGGGATTCACTAATGTATGCTGACAACATTTTTATTACCTGTTCCCTATCATTAATTATGCTTCTTTTTATGTCTAACTTATAAATAATACATTACAGGTGCAAATAAGTCAAAATTATTAATCTGTTTTTTTATTTTAATTCTTTACAATATGACATAAAAACAAGTATATTATAATGTACGTGTTTAAAATAACTTAAATAAAAAATGATAGTTAAACTTATATGCTTTCACATAGCTTGACTATTACCCAGTATAGAAAGGATTACACCTATGATATTATCTTGTAATAATATAAGTAAATCATTCGGAACTGATGTAATCATAAAATCATGTTCCTTTAATATTGAAGACCATGAAAAAGCTGCTATTGTAGGTATCAATGGAGCCGGTAAATCTACACTCCTTAAGATAATCACCGGACTTGAAACCGCTGATACCGGACTTGTCACACTTGCTAAGGACAAGACACTCGGCTACCTTGCACAGCAGCAAAATCTTGGAAGTAACAACACAATATATGATGAATTATTATCTGTTAAACAATACATACTTGATATGGAACAAGAGCTGCGTGATATTGAAAAACGCATGAACACTGCAAAAGGCAATGAACTTGATACACTTATGAAAAAATATTCTGACCTTAATCACAGGTTTGAGATGGAGAACGGATACGCGTATAAAAGTGAAATCACTGGTGTTCTTAAAGGACTAGGATTTTCTGAAAATGATTTTAATCTTAATGTGAACACACTCTCTGGAGGTCAGAAAACAAGAGTTGCCCTTGGTAAACTTCTTCTTGCAAGACCCGATATCATTCTTCTTGATGAGCCTACTAATCATCTGGATATGGAATCTATCCGCTGGCTTGAGAATTATCTTCTTAACTACAACGGAGCCGTACTTATTGTTGCCCACGACCGTTACTTCCTAGATAAAATAGTAAGTAAGATTATTGAACTTGACAATGGTATAGCAACTGTATTCTCCGGCAACTATACTGATTACGCAGCTAAAAAGGCAATACTCCGTAATATGAAGCTGAAGGAATATTTAAACCAGCAACGCGAAATCAAACATCAGGAAGAAGTTATCACAAAACTTAAACAGTTCAACCGAGAAAAATCAATTAAAAGAGCTGAAAGCCGAGAAAAAATGCTTGATAAGATAGAACTTGTCGATAAACCTCAGGAATTAAACGACAAAATGAACATAAAGCTAGAACCAAACATAGTCAGCGGCAATGATGTACTTACAATAACAGGTCTATCTAAAAGCTTTGATAATGTAACTTTGTTTGACAATATTAATATTGATATCAAACGTGGTGAACGTGTTGCTCTTATAGGTAATAATGGTACTGGAAAAACTACTATACTTAAACTTATTAATGGTATCATAGAACCAGATGCAGGCTCTATATATCTTGGTGCGAAAGTTAACATAGGATATTACGACCAGGAACATCATGTTCTTGATCCTGACAAGACTATATTTGATGAAATACGCGACACTTATCCTGACCTTAACAACACACAGATAAGAAATACACTTGCTGCATTTTTATTCACTAATGAAGATGTATTTAAGTATATACGTGACTTAAGCGGTGGTGAAAGGGGACGTGTTTCCCTTGCAAAGCTTATGCTCTCTAACGCTAACTTTCTTATACTTGATGAACCTACTAACCATCTTGATATCGTATCTAAAGAAATACTGGAAAATGCACTTAACAACTATACAGGAACTGTTCTTTTCGTTTCACATGACCGCTACTTTATAAATGCTGCTGCAACAAGAATAATTGAACTTTCCAACAAAACAGTTGTAAATTATATAGGAAATTATGATTATTATCTTGAAAAAAGGGATATACTTAGTGCAAAGCCAGTTAATACAGAATCCGATGCACAAAAAGCTCATGCACAAAAAGCTGCAGACTCAAAAGCAAGCTGGCAGGAGGAAAAAGTAAAGCAGGCACAACTTAAAAAAATCAAAAACGAACTAAAGCGTACAGAAGAACGTATAACCAAAGTGGAAGAACGCATAGAAGAACTGGATAACATGTATGCTGATCCCGCTATAAGCAGTGACACTGCCCGATTAATGGAGATTCATACTGAAAAAGAATCATTAAGTAAAGAGCTGGATGAACTGTATGATAAATGGGGTGAACTAACAGATATGGCCTGACTTTACATGTAGCAGTCAACGCTGCCTATCATATAAAATACAGTATTAACTGATATAATGCTTAACTTTATATTCACATGTATATGATACTAGAATCAAAAGACACGTCTTTTAATGCCAACATCTATGTATATAGCCACGAAAAATGCCGAAAAAAGGCAATTCCTGAGCGTTTTTTATTGACAAAGTTACTCATATGGAGTATAAATAATTTATACTTATTATTAG
>JBNMGS010000003.1:0-19310 GCA_050872365.1 Lachnospira sp. | reverse complement strand
TCTACGCTTTGCTTCGGTCCGTGCTGAACATGTGCCACTGGCACATAGCACCTGCCCAATATTCACATATCATGGAACCATCATCCCACTTTTATGCTCATATTGAGGCGGGTCTTAAGGTCCTTCACCCACATATGAGCAAGTTCATGCGGGTTTAGACCTTTTGACCTTTGCATCTAATACATTATCGTATTATAATTCCGCCTCCCATATTCTTGTCGTCATCACTTGATGATGTTGTTTTTTCATTATTACCATTATCAGAATTTCCTTTATCGTCAGTACTTGATGAAGTTGGATTTTCATTATTACCTGAATTTCCCTTATCATCTTTTTTATTATCATCATCTGAAGATGTTTGTTTGTTGTCATCATCCTTTTTATCATCATCATCTGACGGTGTTTGTTTGTTGTCATCATTCTTTTTATCATCATCGTCTGAAGATGTTTGTTTGTTATTATCATCATCGTTTGACGGTGTTTGTTTGTTATCATCAACATCATCACTGTTATCTGCCGGACGCCTCTGTTCTGAATCATCAGAGTTATTATCATTCTGCTGTTTTGCAGCTTTTGCTTCTGTTGTAGCTTCTGTTACAACCTCTTTTGCAGCTTCTGTCACTGTTGTGGCTTCTGTATTTTTATCTTCCTCTGTTCTTTGCTTCTTAGTTGCTGACTGCCTTGTTGGGGCCTGTCCACTTGTATACTGCTGCATATTTTTATAATCATAACTGCTGTTTACCTTTTTCCTGTTCTTGGCAGAGACTACAGATACAAGCAATGCTGATACTAATACTATGACAACAACACATCCGGATATCCACGATACAGTTTTTCTTGCTGATAACGAAAGATCTGGAAACAGTTTCTTTATAAATAATGTTACTGAATTCTCTTTTCCAGATTTTCTGCTATTGTATACAGAACTTACTGCCCTTTTCTCTTCATACTCATCATTGTATTCACCATTCTCTGCTTCTTCATCATCTTCCGGTTCATCATCTGATTCATACACACCATTCGCTGTGTCTTCATCTGAATCCATCTCATCAGAAGAATCTACGCTATCAGCTGAATCATCATCCACCGCAACAGCATCTGCATGTATATCATCTCCTAATACTGCAGCTCTTATATCTGCTATCCAGCCTGAAATATATGAACTATCAATATCTGTCAGCTGTTCTATATCATCAACTGACTGCATCTCATAAGCATATAACTCAAGTAATGCCATATATACTGAATTCAGTGAATCAAGTTCACCCTTATGTTCATCGTATGCTTTAGGGCTTCTGAATACACTTGCTTTCTTCTTCATATAATCAAGTAAATCTTCATCTTCTCTTATTCTTGAATATTCATATTCATTCATCTGCGTAGCAGCACGTAATTCATTTTCATGCTCTTTTACTGCACTGCCCATAAAATATGATGACACTATAACAGCAATCTGTTTATGCACATTCTTTGACAGATTGATATTTTCAACTCTGTTGCACACTTCTATAAGTGCTTTCTTAGCTTCTGTCATGCTCTTTTCTTCATCTCTGAAAACAGGATATGAAAGGGCATATACTTCTTTGTATATCTTATTACATAACTCTTTTTTCTGCGCTTTTCCTTCTACTACAGCTTCTATAAGCTGAATAAGCTCTTCGTCCTGATTATTCATACATATCTCCTATACTTTCATAATACAAGTACTAACTTACCATTTTCTTACACTAAGTATTAATACTTTATCTATTCATCCTCGCGGTGTATCTCCGCTACCTGACTATGCCAGATATTGAATCATCTTGATATTATAACACCTTGTTACATAATTGTCACTATTACACAGAATCAACAAAACCGGGACTCTGCATGAATACTTTTCACACAGATATTCCCGGTTTCTTTTGTACCAGACAGATATCCTTTTATTCGCATATCGCGGGACAGTTATTACAGCATAATACAACACAAAATTCTAGAAATTAGCATATATAAAATCTGATGTTGTGCTTGTGCTTCCATATATAAGTATAAACATTATAAATGCTATATATATAATCCATCTGACAACAATATTCTTTGATGCTATTGTTTCTCTTATCTTCATACCCTTTTCCTTGAGTATACTGATAATAAATATAATAATGCATCCAACTGCAACAATAATAAGATCCTGCTGTGTAAGCCCAACAGCCTTGACTGTCGCCATTGACAGCTGCGATACATGTGCCCTGGTGATAGTATCCGCAAGCATTACATTAGCTGCATGCAGGTCTGGTGCCATATCGAAATAAAAACCTATATTTACAAGTATAAAGGTTCTTATTATACAGAATCCCTGATACCACCAGCTCTTGGGATTAATATGCAGTTTTTCATGGATTCCTGCATATACCGGTGCAAGCATTCCGCTTGCTGCTATGATAACACCATTGTACATACCATACATTATGTATTTCCATGCTGCACCATGCCATATACCTACTATAAAAAACACTAACAGATTAGCAAGACTTACAGGCAACAGCTTTCCGACATTGTTTCCAAATGTTTTCTTACACCATTTGCCAAACTTATTCATACATTTAGACAACGAAAAAGGATAGAATATATAATCCTTCATCCATGTACCTAATGTTATATGCCATCTTCTCCAGAACTCGCTGATAGACCTTGAAAAATAAGGCTGTCTGAAATTCTCATCCATCGTTATCCCAAACATCTGGGCTACACCTATGGTTATATCTATTCCTCCTGAAAAGTCAGCATATAACTGTATGCTATACAGAATTACGCCGAAAACGTTAATCCAGCCACCATAATTCCAATAATTGTTAAATATAAGTGTTACCGCAGCACTTACCCTGTCAGCAAGCACCATCTTTTTTAACATACCCCACAGTATTCTCTGGACACCGAACTGTATATTCTTAAGGTCATATGCATGTCCTTCATACAGCTGTTCTCCAAGTCTTTCGTATCTTCCGATAGGTCCCTGTAAGAGCTGTGGAAAGAATGATACAAACAGTGCGTATTTAAAGAAATTCTTCTGTGGCTCACGCTTTGCTCTGTATACATCAACTACATAGCTTACCGACTGGAATGTATAGAATGATATACCAAGTGGCAGTGTAAGATTAAGAACACTCAGCCTTCCCGTACTTCCAAGCATTGACAATATACCATTAATATTTCCTATCATAAAGTTGGTGTACTTACAGACTGCAAGAATGCCAAATGCAAGAAGGATGATAATAAGCACTACTCTTTTTTTCCTGTGTGTTATGTTTTTCTTAAATGCTTTCTTTGTTTCTTTATCTGCATCCTTATCCGGTTTTAAACTGTTAAGTCTTCCAAGCATTATGCCGCCTGTATATGTAACCGCCGTAGTGAATAACATCATCCATACCGTTATAACATGATATGAAAAATAATACATATAGCTGATTATTAGCAGCCACACCCATCGCGCTTTTTTAGGTATTACATAATATACCACAAGCGCCATAAGTGCAAACAAAAAGAATTCAAATGTTGTAAATGACATAATGTTCTCCATTCCTGTGCTGTCAGCCTGTTCCACTTAACAAACTGTCAGCATCCAGACTTTTGTATAAGCTTTTCTACCCTGTAACACTTAATATATGATTAATATGACTTCCACTCTAACCCTGTAGCATTCTCATAATCCTGCATCATGGAATCATACATATCCTCATAAGTGTCATAGAAATAGTGGCTCTCATCCAGTGTTCCCTGCTCATCTTCCTTAAGCACTTTTGCAAGGACCTCCGAGTAGCTCTCAGCAAGTTCGCCATACATATGTCCCTCCGCATCAACATATGACGAATCATCTCTTGGAAGTACAGACATAAGCGCCTTATTAAAATCATAATATGCTATTCCATAACTGTTAAAAAGCTCTTTTAACTTAGTTACCGCTTTATCAACCTCAGCATCCCTGAAAGCATCTGGCGTTATAGGTGATTCCACACACACAATCTGAATATCATTCTTTTTACAATAATCCACAAGCTGTTCAAACTGTGATATAACTGTCTTATCCAGCTCCTTGTTTGCATTTCTTTTCATTGTATTTGTGTATTCAGGATTTCCTGGAATATCATTAATCCTATATCTGAAACAGAAACCTTTTCCCATATATGGTCCACCTGCTGTCGCAAAATACCCATCTGTATCAAGGCCTGCAGACATATCGTAATTCTTGTAAGCTTCTGTCATTTTCAGTTCAAGATTGGTCTTTGCCTTACTGAATGTACATTTCCATGTAAGCCTTCTTGAAAACACATTCCTTATATCTATATATGATTTATTCTTCCACAAATACTCTGCTTTTAACGCTGGATCATTTATCTGCTGGTATATAAATGACCTCGAAAAATGATTCTGTGACTGTCCGCTCATCCAGTAATAATAATCAACATCTATAATAATCTTTTTCACCTTATTATCTTTACATACTGACTTAAGCACATAATACATATCATCAACTGTCTCACCAGGAATACCCATATTAAACGAATTAACTCCAAGTTCTTTATCTATAAAAGCTGTATCTATGCTGCACCTTGTGTGCGATGCACCAAGAATTATTGTGTCATATCCTCCATTTGTATCTGCATTTTCAGCTCTTACCTGATTAAATATAAATCTTATATATCCGCTCTCGGCAAACAGATAATCGCATACGCATATTACTGCTGCAAGTACACATATGAATATTACACATCTCACGTGTGGCCATACCTTTTTCATACCACGCCTCATTTCTTCTTGTTTCTTCCTTTTGCATATAATCCATAAGCCATTTAGCAATTAATGCTGATTATATCATTCTTAATATATTTAATTGTTAACAATATGTTAACTCTTTTTGAATTTCCTGCGAAATACATTACAAAACCGCATATTAACACAACTATTCATATTGTGCAAGTGTATCATGCAATGCGAAGTAAATAAATTATGCTGTAACGCGTGCAATAAAACTCAGTTAATTATTGCTATTGCTATATTAAGATATGCTGCAAATGTGACCCATAACAGGTATGGAACCATCAGCCATGCCGCAGCCGCATTAACATGAAAGAATCTCCATATTGTAAATATTATGAGAATCCATAACAGCATAAGCCATACAAATGCCAGCCATAAAGCTGCGAAGTTAAAAAATATAACCGACCATCCTATGTTGACAAACAACTGAACACCATAAAGTATAAGCGCTTCTATTCTGTCATCATCCCTTGTTTCGCATACAATATACGATGCAATTCCCATTAGTATAAAAAGAATAGTCCACACCACCGGAAACACCTGACCTTTAGGTGAAAGCGGTGGCTTTCGCAATTCTCCATACATTTCCATAGAATCTCCCGTAAGAAGCCATGATAGAACTCCTGCTCCTATACTGACTGCCAGTGCGAGTATCAGTCTTTTCCAGTTAATCTTAACATTTCCTGCCATATAACATTCTCCATTCTTACATATATTACAGTGAATATGCAATAACTTGCATATTTATCTGTCTGTTTTTTATGTGTTCTGGATTATAGTATATGCATTCATGTATGATTAATTCACGTTTTTATGAACATGTTAAATATGTATAATGAATTTTTGATATGATACTCAGGTCAAAAGGTCCCCGACTATGAGCAAAAACATATGGGTTCATACATTTTGACACTGATATCTTAATATTCCGTAAAATCAAAAAGTCTTATCGAACAAGCACGATAAGACTTTTATCTGTTGACTTTTATCTGTAAAATGCACATTAACGCATTTGAATTTAATTTGAATTTAAATACATTCTAATCATAATAATGCTTAAAATATACTCTGTTAAATATAGCCCATGTATCAAAAAATGCCTGAATGCAATCCTTCATTCCTATTCTGCCAGCATTCTTTTCCCTGACAAACACAACCTCAACCGGCATCTGTGCTATCTTATAGCCTCTTCTATGGACTGCCACCAGAAGCTCTATGTCATACGCAAAACCGGATGTCCTTATAAGATGTCCTACCGGCTTTATCGCCTCTGCCTTAAACACTTTGAGTCCTGTCTGTGTATCCTTGACATTAAGATGAAACAGTGTAAGTAACATTATATAATAACACATGCTTATCACTTTTCTTTTGAATGGATATTTCAGCTTTGAATCCTTATGGAACTTGCATCCAATTACCACATCAACATTATCTGTTATCATTTTATTAAGATATCCCTCAAGCTGTGATGGGTTAAGCTCCAGATCTGCATCAACAAATGCAATATATTTGCCATCTGCCTGTGAAACTCCCGCTATTATCGCATTGCCTTTACCTCTGTTTTTATCAGAAGTTACAAGTCTTACCCTTTTGTCTTTCTTCTGTGCTCTTATAATCTCAGCCTTGGTATTATCCTTGCTTCCATCATTAACAGCTATTATCTCTATATCCTTTACGAAAGCTGAAACTGTCTCAAGCGTTTTCATTATGCTTGAATATATAAGCTTCTCCTCATTATATGCCGGCATAATTATAGACAACATTCCATCAAGTTCAACCATAAACCATCCCCCTATTAACAGCATTAAATATTGTACACCAATGTACATTATGTATCAAGTATTACGAAACATCCATTGCGTATTCATTGCCGTATTACAATACCTTGCACATTTATCCCATGCATCCAGTTCCAGCTTTAATGATTTATTGTTACTTACCGCTTTGTCTGCTTTAAGTCATGGTTATATACTTAACACAATATTATTAAAAAAACAGACCTCTAAGCAATCATACGTACTTAAAGGTCTGTTTTTATCACCCGTATACAAAACATAATATAAAATCTCTTTCTTATTATATTCTGTATATACTAATGCCGGCAACGGGAATCGAACCCGTATGGGAGTATAAGTCCCGCAGGATTTTAAGTCCTGTGCGTCTGCCAGTTCCGCCACACCGGCTCTTTGGTATATTTTAATACATAACATATACTTGGCGCAGCCTAAGTAAAGCTTTACTGCCAGCAAGTCTGTGCTATGTAGAATGGGCGGAGAAGGATTCGAACCTTCGAAGGCAGTGCCAGCAGATTTACAGTCTGTCCCCTTTGGCCACTCGGGAATCCACCCATTTATCGTAAGCAGATATACTTTAATATATTTGCCAACGAAACTTTCTGAAGTTTACCACACATAACAACTCATTGCAAGTATTTTTTATATTTTTCTTTATTATTCTTCATTATTTTCTTCAATATTCCTTTCTTCAATTTAATACCTCATCTCAACAGATGTTATGCGGAAACCTTTATACTTCTTAAAATTATCATTTCCTATACTATTAATATAATTGTATATGCTCACTGTTTCATCTGGTATGAAGGTTATCTTCACAAGACCATCTGCACCTACTGCTTCGCTAGGAATGATAAAACTGTTACAATTATCATTAACTTTGTCTTCTCTTACCTTATCTCCATATTCATTCTTATGATACATAACCGATTCATCTGCATTTGCATATTCTTCTACAGTTCCAATATATACATCATTGGCATACACCTTTGTTGATGTATTATAGCTTGCACCATATACGTCAAGCATAATATCCTTCGGCACATTAACTGTGAATCTATAGTAAAGCGCAGCTGTCTTGCTATTAGTTGTATATATTCCTGTATGAAGTGAGTAGAAACCCTTTGTATATCTGTAAGGAATATTCAGAGTGGTATTTTTCTCACTGCTATCAGCATCTACATCAGCATCGCCTGCTTTTTCGTCAGTATTATCAGCCGAATAACTGCTTTCTGCTGCCAGCATCTTCGCAAAATACTTGTCTATAGCTGAATCCCTGTTAGATTCTACACTGTCCTTATCGCTATCTTCTTTGTCAGCATCTTCTTTCTCGGCCTCTTCACGTTCTGACGGATTTCCATATGTTTTTTCTTCTTCAAGCAGCTTCTTATATTCATCAAGCTTAGATATGTCATATATATCAACATCGCCAAAACTATAATCAAGGCCATGTTCTCCCGGCCACTTAGACAATTCTCCATCTACATAATACAGATCATATTCCTTTGATACCTGCCTTTTCTGTCCAAGTACAAGAGTTGCAAGATAAAACACTGCAAGCGCAGCTGTTACAACATAGCATATTACATTTACTATCTTTTTATTCTTCATATATATCCTCATTTCTGTCATACTTACAGGTTCTGTCAGGCTGTAAATGCATTAACACCCGCTGTGAACCATAACCATATAAGAAACGCTTCCATAACAACAGCAAGTGCTGTTGCACATAGTTTTATATCCTTTTTATCAGCAAGATAATCATATATACCAATAAATATCACATAACTTCCAACTATAAAACGGCACATCGACATAACTCCGCCCGTCAGTGGTATTATAAGTGTTATTATTGCAAATATAACCTCCTCATAGTATCCATTCTTAAGCATATATATATATACAACAAGAGCCATAATAATAACGAGAGGTATCCAATATCTTTCAGCATATATGTTATTAAAGAAATCCCATATCATATTGCCTATATATCCAGCTCCATCTTCTCTCCATGCTGCCTGTACATGTCTAAATGCCCATGCATCACCACACACCCAGTACAGATGTACCATATTGACAAATATTCCTGCAGGACATATGAATATCTGAAGCAGCCTTACCGGCGCACACAATGTATCTTTTATAAAGCTTAAGAACTTTTTTATGCTTACTCTTCCACTATATGAATCAAGATACATTCTTACAACAAGCGGGAACACAAGTATAACTCCTACTATTCTTGTACAGCTTGCAAGCATGGCTGCTACTGCTGGTATCCAGTAGTTTCTTTTTCCATTATATTCTTTTTTAAGATAATAAAAGAATATAGACAACAGCATCATAAACAGTGTTTCTGAATACACACAATGAAGATAAAACGTATATGGTCCCATATATAAAAGTACAACTGCTATATAACCTAATCTTTCCGGCTTATACAACCTTACAGTTTTAGCAAGATATAAGCCTGTTATATACGTAAATATGAAACTAAGAAGTATTCCTGCCTGCTTATAATTCAGGAAAAAGAATATATATTTAAACCATCTTATAAGTATAGGAAACAATGGAAAGAAAGCCCAGTTAGCCTGTCCATCTCCTGTCTTTATACTGCTTACAAGACTATATCCTTTCTCTGATATCTTTATATACCAGTCTGCATCACCACCAAGAAACATCTTCGCAAACGTTATATTATTGCCAAATGCAGAGTTGGTAACACAACCTATAAATATATAGAATAATTGGGAAACAAGCAGTATTATGAATACATCCCATGCAAGCTTTTTGTTTTCTTTAGTAGTAAGTCTGCTCCATACCCTGGATATCTTTTCTTTCATACATTCTCCATTTCACAATTCGTTACTATTGACAGATAAGCCATAAGCTCTGTTACTTTTCTTCCTTCATCAGTAATTCCACATACCTTTTAGTTGCATCCTGCCATGTTGGAAGTGGCGTAAATCCATTTTCTACAAGCTTTTTCTTATCCAGTCTTGAATTAAAAGGTCTTGCCGCTTTAGAAAGACCATACTCCTTTGTAGTTACAGGAATAACCTTTGTCTTAAGTCCTGCCTGCTTATATATCTCAAGTGTAAAGTCATACCATGATATGTATCCGCCCTCATTAGTTGCATGGTAATAACCATACTTGTCAGTTTCTATCATATCAACAAGAAGAACCGATAAATCCAGTGTATATGTAGGTGTACCTATCTGATCACTTACTACTCTTACTGTATCGTGTGTTTTTCCTACATTAAGCATAGTTTTTATAAAGTTCTTTCCATTAACGCCAAACACCCATGCTATTCTTACTATGAAATACTTATCCAGAAGCTCTGAAACTGCAAGTTCACCCTCAAGCTTAGTCTGTCCATAAACATTAAGCGGTTTATAATCCTTACAATCCGGCTCCCATGGTTTCTCTCCCTGTCCGTCAAACACATAGTCAGTGCTTATATATACCATCTTACAATCAAGCTTTTTTGCAACCTTTGCTATATTTCTTGTACCACCGGCATTTACTGCACGTACCTTTTCCACCTTATCATCATCTTCTGCCATATCTACAGCTGTCCATGCCGCACAATGTACGATAACATCAGGATTAACCCGTGTGATAATATCATCTACAGCTTTCTCATCTGTAATATCCATCTGTACATACTCCATATTGACAACAGCAGTTTTATCATCAGCACCACTGTACTTTTCTGCTATATCACTTCCTATTCCTGTGTATCCTCTCTTTGCAAGTTCGTTCATTACATCATGTCCAAGCTGTCCTGATACGCCGGTAACTAATACTTTCATATTCATCCTCTTTCCGCGCACATTTTTTGACATATCAGGTATGTGTCAAGTGCGCTCTGACACAAATCCCGCGTGTAAAAAAAATCTATTTTCACGACTCTTTAATAAAATTATATACTATTTTTCCAAGTCTGTCAGGTGCATACCTGTTGACCACAGCTGCATATGCGTTCTCATCAACCTCGTCATTATAATCAAGCATAATATGCGCCAGATTCTCTATCTGTTCATATTCATTACATCTTAAATTAAACGTGTTTATATTTCCATCTGTAATCTCGTCAAATATTGGCAGATTACTTGCTATTATAGGTTTATTAAATCTCATAACTTCTATAACAGGCATACCAAAACCTTCTGCCTTTGATGGAAATACAAATGCTGACATACCGGAATACAGCTCATGCTTCTTATCATGCGATACATAATCAAGATAGGATATATCCTTATCCTTCACCATGGCCGCTGTAAGAAGATGGTTTATATCCTCTTCCTGCATCTTGCCACCAAGTATAAGCTTTTTATCTCCGCCAAGTTCTTTATATCTTAGATAACCTTTTATAAGAAGGTCTACCCCTTTTCTTTTTTCCATATTTCCTATATACAGAAAATAATTATCATCCATATTAACCCATCTTTTCTTTATTGGATTAGATATTATATATGCATTAACATTGGCAATCTTTTTAGCTTCCGGAAAATATAGCTCTGTTGTACGCTTCGTCTGTTCTGAATTATACAGAATCATATCTGTATGCTTAAGTGTTTTTTTGAGGTTATATTTAAAATAAAGATTATATATTCTTCCAAAATATTCAACATATTCTATTGGAAACATATCATGTATTGTTATCATTGTCTTATATGTTCCCTTTAAATCTATAGGAATAATTGTATTCACTTCCCAAAATATATCCGGCTTTATAATATTCAGCTTGTTTTTTACAAACGAAAAATAAGAATATACACCCGCACTCTTGTACACTTTTTTTCCCTGTGTATACACCTCTATCCCTTTGTTCTGAAAAGCCCTGATATATTCGCTTTCAGCAACATCGGATATAAGAACGAATTCAAGGTCCTTATACTTTATTAACTGCTTTAAAAAATCGTTAAGATACATTCCAACTCCACTCGGTCTGCTTCCAAGTGTTCTTGCATCAACCGCTATCTTCATATCCACCCTCTGATTCTATATATATCTTATATCTGATGCATACTTATTTATGATACATCTTCATTTACGTGATACATCTTTATTGATAATAAATCTTTGCTGATGATATAACTTACATTCACCATATCCTGATTATACATTATCAACAGCATATTTATCCAGAAGATTAACAAGTATCCCTGCTGATTTCTCCCATGAATAACTGTTAAGCACTCTTTTAGCTGCTTCTCTTTCTTTATCTGCATCGCTGCTATCTAACAGCTCATCCAGATTAACATCTGCCCTGTTGCAATTAATATACAACGCTGCTCCATCATATATCTCATGTAATACAGGTATGTCTCCTAATACTATACGTGCTCCCATACATAACGCCTCCATAGGAGGTATACCAAAACCTTCATACGTTGACGGAAAGACAAATGCCTTACAATATTTCATAAGTGCCCTTGCCTCGGCATCTTTAGCATATCCGACAAGCACTATGTTAGGCATCTTTTCTATTCCAGACCGGTCTCCTAATGAACGGCCTGCAACAACATATGTAATATCCGGATACTTCCTGGCATTCTCAAGTATCCAGTTAAGATTCTTGTTAGGCGCCAGTGAAGCCAGATAGAAATAATATTTTCCTCTTTTTATTCTTGATGCATATCTGTCAAATATACCTTCATCAATATAATCAATATTAAAATGCTGCCATCCATTTCCGGCTACCACTATATCAGGATTCTTAAGCCTGTAGTTATCAAGAATCTCATTCTTTGAAAACTGGCTTACAGTCATAATAGCATCTGCATGCTTGAAAGCCCTAAGATACATGAGCTTTCTAAACAGAATTTCATGCCAGTCACCTGGTTCTGTAAAAAATCCCGGATGTGTCCTGAATGCTATATCATGAACTGTCACTATTCCATTTTTCATAAAAAGCGAGACTTCATTACACAGATATACCGGCTTTGCATTCTGTCTGTCAACATAATTCTGGAATGTAATCTGCTCCCATTTTCTTCCTGATTTTCCTTTAAGTATAATAATTTTTATATTATCATACTTCGTCTTATACCCATTAATCTCTGCTGATGTTCCCTCTGAATCTATCTGTGGAACTGCTATTTCAACATCATACGGCTTGTCTTTAACCATTTTATCAAGCTGGGCTGTTATTTCCCTTGCATACCTTTGTACACCAAGAACCTGTCCATATAAAAAGCTGCCATCAATAATATATTTCATATCATTCCTCACTTCCGCTTCTTAAGTTTCCCTTTGCCCTTAACTTATCTATCAGTTATTGTTAGGTCTGTATGTTGGAACGAATTCCTTAACGAGTACCTTAACTGCTGCTGCATCTTCACTATATGCTGTTTCTTTAAGTATCTCTAATTTCTTCTCGAAATCTTTCTTTTCAAACTCAATCGGTTTTCCTATGTGAATAAGCTTATTATCTGTATCCTGAAGTCCTTCCTCAGCCATAAGAAGTTCTTCGTATAACTTTTCACCAGGTCTTAATCCCGTGTATTTAATCTCCATATCTACACCAAGCGTATAACCTGAAAGTCTTATAAGATTCTTGGCAAGGTCATCAATCTTTACAGGATCTCCCATATCAAGTATGAATATTTCCCCGCCTTTGGCATAAGCACCAGCCTGGATAACAAGTGATACTGCCTCTGGTATAGTCATAAAGTATCTTATTATATCAGGATGTGTAACTGTCACAGGCCCGCCGGCTGCAATCTGCTTCTTAAAAAGAGGAATAACTGAACCATTGCTTCCAAGTACATTACCAAACCTTACGGCCACGAATTCCGTCTTAGATATATCATTGTAATACTGGATAATCATTTCACATATACGCTTCGTTGCGCCCATAATGTTTGTCGGATTAACAGCCTTATCAGTACTTATCATAACAAACCGCTTTGTTCCATACTTATCTGCCATACGTGCTACATTCCATGTACCAGCAACATTATTCTTAACCGCTTCATTAGGACTTCCCTCCATAAGAGGCACATGCTTATGTGCTGCAGCATGATATACAATATCCGGTCTGTAATGTGAAAACAGCCATTCCAGCCTTGTGTTATTACGTATTGAGCCTATAAGTGTAACTACATTGGCATCAGGATTACTCATCTTTAACTCCTGCTGTATGTCATATGCACTGTTTTCATATATATCAAATATTATAAGGCACTTCGGATTGTGCTTTACAAGCTGTCTACATAACTCCGAACCTATGGAACCACCACCACCTGTAACGAGTACCGTCTTGCCTGACACATATCCCAATATAGATTCAACATCCACCTTAATAGGATCTCTTCCTAAAAGGTCATCCACATCTACATTTCTGATATCCTGGACATTAATCTCTCCATCCATCATCTGATATACACCAGGTATAATCTTTAAGTTACAATTAGTCTCTTTACATATGTTAAGAATTTCTCTTTTCGTATCCTGTGAAGCTGATGGAATTGCAAATATAATTTCATCTATATCATAATATCTTGCAAATTCCTTTATCTGATTCCTGTTACCAACTATCTTAACACCTCTTATGTACTTTCCAACCTTTTTGGCATCATCATCTATGATACATACAACCTTGGAATTATCAAGATATCTTGAGTTGGCTATCTCTCTCATAAGTACATTAGCTGCCTCACCGGCACCTATTATCATAATCTTTATCTGTTCTGATGTATGTCTGTATTCCTGTATAACCGTTCTTAACATCCTGTACATAAAACGGCTTGCACACATTGATACAACAAGAAAGACTCCTGTCATAAAATAACATGCTCTAGGAAGCATTTCTCCCATAACTGCTGTAAGACATATGTGAACACCTTCGGCTACTATACATGCTTCTACTATCTTATATAATTCGGCTATACTTGCATACTGCCACAGGCTATGATACATTCTGAAACACCAGAATATGATAAGCGTTATTATCGTAAACGGAATCCATGTATCCTTGAAACTGTCTATATACTGTGGTTCTATCGCTGAAAAATCTACATTAAATCTCATAACAAGCGAAAGAAGCACACTTCCATTAATAAGGATAATATCAGTAATTATAAGAAAGAAACGTCTTACAATAAGCTGAAGTTTATCTTTTCTTGTCTCTCCCATATCTAACCTCTTCCCTGCTTATCCATAAGTCCTATAATCGTTCCTGCTCCATAACTTACATGAAGCATAAGAAACAGTACCGGAAGCAGGATATTTGTTATATTTCTCTTTTTGCCTGCCTTAATGGATGACACAGCCGCCATAGTACATGCAAGTGTTCCATATAATACCCACATAATTACTGTAAGCACAGCAACTACGTCCATAAGCTTTTTAACCGGTCCATTACTATCTGTTTGCAAAGAGTTTCTGCTAAGCCTGCCTGTCAGTTTGTCCACTGCCTTAAGTCCCGTCATAGCAAGAAATGATGTTATGATTGCACTCACAAATGCAAACGGAACAAAATGATATAAACTAAGGCATTTAGGGCACACCCTGCTTGTCTTTCCAATCCAGAATCCATTGGCATACTTCTGCTTAAGCATAGCCCAAAGACTGCTTCTTGTATACTGATATGAGATGATATCCGGGTCGAAACACAGCTTGTACCCGGCCTTTCTCATCCGATAATGCATCTCATTATCTTCCGTTCTTACAAGTTCTTCGTTAAAAAAACCCACCTTATCAAACACTTCTCTTCTATATGCAGCATGGAATAACGACTTGACATATTTTTTTCCAGGATTATTCCTGTAATCTGCTATACTTGAACCAAACATACTGCTCTCTGCTAACAACAGCGTTTCCTTAAAAGGTGTTGACTCATCTATTATATTAGGACGCTGACCTCCACATATATATTCACCTGTATTAAGGACTGCAACATTCTTACTGATAAAATCCTGTGGTATAACTGCATGTGCATCCACTTTTATGATTGCATCACCCTTATACTCCCTCAATGCAACGTTCCAACCACTTGGAAGTGTACGTTTAGGGTTATCAAGAACTACAATTCTGTCGAATTCATTTTCATTTTCTCTGGCAAAATCCGTCATGATATCTCTGGTTCTGTCTGTAGACATACCATCAACAAGCACAACTTCCATCGCTTTATGCTCATAATCCTGACTTTTTATGCAGTCAAGTATATTTTTTATGCTGTTTTCTTCGTTATATGCAATCACGCACATAGTTATAAACAACTTGTCCATCACATGTTATTTCCTTCCTGAATCGCTTTTACGCTGCCTTATGTTCTTTTTTCTGCTTACTGTCCTTTTAGTTACTGAAAGCCTGTCGTTACCAACTACAGAGGTGAATGTATCCCATAACACCCGGCAGTCTTCCATAAAGCCGAATTTCTCAAGTGCTTCCAGATTATATTTCATCTTGGCAGGAAGTACTTCTTTAACATACGCTTCTGCAGGATCATCTGCCTGTGCAAGTATCTTATCTTCATCCTTATAAGCAATGCTTGTCCTTGATGTAAGACCTGCCGGCAAAAGAAGTGTTGCATACATTTCTTTAGTGTATTGTTTAACATACTCAGGAACCTCCGGCCTTGTTCCTACCAATGTCATATCACCATTGATTACATTAAACACCTGTGGGAACTCATCTGCCCTTATCTTTCTTAAAATACGTCCAACCCTTGTTATCCTGCTGTCGTTATCTACTGTCACAGCTGCCCCAAGCTTTGGTGCATCAGCAACCATAGTACGGAACTTATATATTCTGAATATTCTTCCGTACTGTGTGACTCTCTCCTGCCTGAAAAACACCGGTCCCCTTGAATCCAGCTTTATCATGGCTGCTATGACAAGCATTGGAAATGCTAGAAATATAAGCATGATAGAAGCCACCACTATATCAAACAATCTTTTTATCTTAAGTGACATCTTACGTCTTTTTATAATATTGTAATATTTTCTGACTTCCCTCGTTCTCATAACTCCCGGAAGTTCATTCCATTTTTTAAGCCGCATATGAACTATTCTCCGTTCCAGTACACATTATACAGTCTTCTTAATATTGTTAAAATTATCTATTACATATTCCACCTGTTCATCTGTTAACTTTGTATGCAGAGGAAGCGTAACTTCATTGTGATACATCTCATATGAAGCAGGATAATCTGCTATGTCAAAGCCTAATTTCTTATATGCTGTATGCATAGGAAGAGGCTTAAAGTGAACATTCGTAGCAACTCCAGCTTCAGCCATCTTAGTTATGAAATCATTCCTTGCCTGTGTGTCCTTTCCTAAAAGACGCACAAGATACAGGTGTCCACTTGATGTATATTCATCTGTATAATGCTTAAGATAATCTACATCTGGTGCCTGTATTCCATCATTATACATATTAATTATCTGTCTTCTTCTTGCAAGAAGTCCTGGATATCTGTCCATCTGTACAAGACCTATAGATGCAACTATATCTGTCATATTACACTTATAAAGCGGTGCGACTATATCATACTCCCATGCTCCAAGCTTCGTCTTTGCAAGAGCATCCTTAGACTGTCCATGAAGAGACATAAGCATAATATTCTTATATATATCTTCATCATCTACACCTGGAAGTTCTCTCCAGACAAGACCTCCGCCTTCTCCTGTAGTAAAATTCTTCACTGCATGGAATGAAAATGATGTAAAGTCAGCGCACTCCCCGCTCATAAATCTGCCACGCCTTGCACCATATCCATGTGCAGAATCCGCAAGTATAAGCACTCTTCCCAAAGCCTCCTGATATGGCGATGATGGCTTAAACAAGTGTTTCTTACTTTCAAGTATAGCCCTTATTCTGTCATAGTCTACCATAACACCGGCAATATCCACTGGTATTACTGCTTTAGTCTTATCTGTTATAGCCTGTTCAAGTGCATCATAATCAAGATGATAAGTTCCCTTCTCTACATCTATGAGTTTTAAAGCAGCTCCCACATGACACACGACACTCGCTGATGCTGTGTAAGTATATGCAGGAACAATAACCTCATCCCCCGGTCCTATATCAAAAAGTCTTAAGGCTGTTTCCATACATGCCGTTGCCGAATTAAGGCATGCCCCTCTTTTCGTATGTGTGAATTCCGCCATACGTTTTTCTAATTCTTTAGTCTTAGGACCAGTTGTTATCCATCCGGATCTTAATACTTCACCTACAGCTTCAACTTCTCTTTCTGTCATATCTGGTGGTGAAAATGGTATATTCATTCTTTTTGTCATTATTAACCTGATACCTCTTTTCTATACATAACTTTATATTGTTATATTTTCCTCTTAACAACGCTATTACCGGGATGTTGCAGCTGTTGGTGCAGTTACTGTCGGTTCTGTAGCTGTTGGCTCTGATGACGATGATGAATTCTTTGTCATTGCCGGGAACGAATACGTCATATCACCTGCTGTATTAGGAATAGACACTGTATAACTTACATTATTATATCCCGACTGTGACAATGTAATCGTCTTATTACCACTCGTTTTAGTAAATGTACAAGGAATAATTCCTATGTATACACTGTCTACATACAATGCAGCTCCTTCCGGCGCTGTTATCTTCACGTTATATCCATTCGTAAGGCTTGAAGCTGTAGTCTTTGATGTACCTGATGAAGAACTTGTGCTTCCTGTTGCTGTCATATCAATAATCTTCGTACTGTAATCAGAATTAACAGTAAATGTTTCTGTATAAGTAGTATAATGATTAGCCTGAAGGGTAACTGTATGTCTTCCATAGCTCAGACTTACCGGTTTAGAATAATCAACCTCATTTCCATCTATTGACATAACTGCATTGGATGGTGTTACTGAGAAATTAACCGTACCCTTCTTAGTTGCCGGAACTTTATAATCAGAGAAATCAAGTACTATTGTCTCATCTTTTCTTACTGTAACCTTCCTTGTCGCTCTTGTATCACCATTCTGAATCTCAACATCATAGCTTCCAACAGGAGCTGTCATCATCATATTCTCTGTAACCTTATAAAATTCAGTGCTTCCAAGCGTAATATATCCACCCTCAAATGCATCTATACCCGTAAGTTCTATATATCCATGTCCGTTATCAACAACTATGGAATAAAGCTTGTCTCCTATTCCTCTTAATGTAAGAGCATCTTCTTTTACAAGCTGTGCAATACTTATTCTGTCATCACCTGACTTTATAAAAAGAGTATCTGTATATGTGAGCTCTGTCTGGCCTATCGTTATGCTCTTCTTACTCTCATCAAATGAAATATCAGACACATCATTTCTCTCCCATGCATCCTTTGAGCCATATATTTTTAACGCTTTACCACTTTTATCACAATATACATCATATATCTCTCCCGGCTGCATAAGCGTTGCCGCCTTTAACTTGCCATATGCATCCTGAATATCTGTTCCCCCCGTATATATCACTGAATATTCAGTTCCTGATTCCACATCAACAAAATGCATATTTTTAAGATTGGTATCCACTGAAACAAGCATACCAACAAGCGTTTTGTCCTTGCTGCTTCCTGCAATATCTGATATATTACCTTTCTTTGGTGCCGGAGTGATAGCACTTCCTGGAATAACAGTTCCTGTGCTGTTTGTGCTGCCACATCCTGCAATACCTGCAGCAACAATGGCAGCAAGCATTAGTGCTGCCATTACTTTAAATGTCCTTTTCCATACAATGCATTGTTTTCGCATATTATTTAT
>JBNMGS010000002.1:0-20352 GCA_050872365.1 Lachnospira sp. | reverse complement strand
CAATAGCAATGGGGCAGTTTGCGGATGCCAAGAATAAACTGCTTATTGTATGCGAAGAAGGCGAAGAAGAATACAGTGAGAAGCTTTTAAAGGACAATGGTGTGGATATGGTTGTGCTTGAAAAGGAAGAACTCACAGAAGAAAAACTTAATGAGCTGGATAAGAAGTATGATCCATGGATAGTTATAGTTGAGTATAATGGTATGTGGGATCCAGCTCTTATCATGGCAACAGCTAAACCAAGGGGATGGGAGATATACCAGTCTATTACACTTATAGATGCAACAGCTTTTAGTCTCCAGTGGAATAATATGAAGTCTATTATAGCAGAAACAGTTAAATATACGGATATGGTTATATTTAACAGATGCAAGTCGGGCATGGATCTTGGAAGCTACAGAAGAAGCATGAGAGCGCTTAACAACACTCTTCAGATAGTATTCGAGGATGATAAGGGAGAGATGATGTCTATAGCAGAGCAGCTCCCTTATGATGTTAATGCAGATGTTATTGAGATAGATGATGCTGATTATGGTATATGGTATATGGATGTATCTGAAAGACCTGATGTATATGTTGGCAAGAAAGTAAGATTTAAGGGACAGGTACTTAAGAATAAGTATTTTAAGGATAAGAATTTCGTGCCTGGCCGTAAGGTTATGACATGCTGCGCAGAAGATACACAGTTTATAGGTTATATCAGCTTTTATAATGATATCGCCTCTTTAGAAAACAGACAGTGGATAACTGTGACTGCAACGGTTAAGGTTGAGTTCCAGATGGCATATAAGAAAAAGGGACCTGTTCTTTATGTGGAAAAGGTAGAACCGGCAGAACCACCAGTGGAAGAGATGGTGTATTTCTAAATGATACAAGATATATTTCCAGGCAGATTAGATAACCAGTATGCGGAATGCAGTCCTGCAGATAATGATACTATATTTTTCTTTAAGGGTTCATCACTGTTAGCAAGGTATCAGGAAGAGAATACACTTGTATATCCACAGTATAAAGAGTTTGTTCTGGGGATAAACAATGCAGATAATCATGATACTGTGGATAATTATACATTCGTGTATCTCTTATCTGTAGATGATACAAGATATTTTCTTGCAGGAAAACGCGGTGAGTTGTTAAAAGGACAGTATATCGGTGAGATGGCTGATTCAGATATACATAAGGAATATGAAACTGTTATTGACGGGTATGATTTTGTCGGAGTTGATTCATTTAGAAAGGCTAAGCCTAAGGCAACAGCATTTGCGGCAATAACGGCATTTCATATATATGGATGGTATAGAGATAATCATTTCTGTGGAAGATGTGGTAAGCCAACCATTCATGATAGTAAAGAGCGCATGTTAAAGTGTCCATCATGTGGTAATATGATATTTCCCAAGATATGTCCGGCAGTTATAGTGGCGGTAACAGACCATGACAGGATTCTTCTTACGAAATATGCAGGAAGGACATACAGAAATTATGCACTGATAGCTGGTTTTAACGAAGTGGGTGAGACACTTGAGCAGACAGTTGAAAGAGAGGTCATGGAAGAGGTTGGACTTAAGGTTAAGAATATCAGGTACTATAAGAGCCAGCCATGGGGACTGTCGGGTTCCATACTTTCAGGGTTTTACTGCGAGCTTGATGGAGATGATAAGATAACACTTCAGGAGGACGAGCTTTCGCTTGGTACGTGGGTGAAGGCTGATGAACTTGACCTTGAAGATGATGGTATCAGTCTTACAAGAGAGATGATACTAAAGTTCAGGGATGAATGGTGCCATTAACTGGCATATATGGCAGGGTATATTCTGACATCCGGATTGCAATCTGCCAGACATACAGTGGATTCAAAATGAAGATTAAAATGCGTGTTAAAATAATGAAAACATATTAAAATACGTGCATTGGTTATCAATTATAAGCAATCGCATAAGAAAATAAGAATTATAAGAAGATGCAAGAATATCTATAAAGTTATAAGCATAGAATTATCCAAAAGAAAGTGTGGATGGTTCTATGCTTAATTATTTGTGGGGATTTATGGTGCTTACAGGTGTTGTATATGCTGCAGTTACCGGTAATATTGACAGCATTACAAACGGGGCACTTGATGGTGCGAAGGATGCAGTAGAATTATGTATAACTATGCTTGGAGTCATGGCATTCTGGTGTGGTCTTATGGAAATAGCAGAAAAGTCAGGGCTTATAGATAAGTGCAAGCGGGGAGTTGCACCAGTAATAGGATGGCTGTTTCCTGGTGTACCAAAAGAATCCAGGGCATTTTCTTATATAACAACTAATATGATATCTAACTTTTTAGGTCTTGGATGGGCGGCAACTCCGGCGGGAATACGCGCCATGCAGGAACTTTCTAAAATAAACAGGCAAAGCACAGTTGCAAGCTGTGATATGTGTACATTTCTTGTGATAAATATATCTTCGATACAGTTAATTCCAGTAAATATAATAGCATACAGAAGCCAGTATGGAAGTGCAGTGCCAACATCAATACTGTTTCCATCTATTATTGCAACAACGTGCAGCACGCTTATTGCGGTTATTTTCTGCAGGATAATGACAAGAAAAGAGCAATATTAAATGTGATATGAATTGTTGGAATAAAGATGGGGGATTGAGATGATAACCAGAATATCAGCATATATTATGCCGCTTGTTATACTTATAATCGTTGGATATGGAATATATAAAAAGAGCGATAATTATGATAATTTTATAAAAGGTGCATCAGATGGCATGAAAACAGTTGTGCAGATAGCGCCTACACTTGTAGGACTTATGGTAGCTGTCGGCGTGTTAAGAGCATCAGGGTTTCTGGACTTTATTGCATCAGCAATAGGAAGTGTGACAGAGAAAGCCGGTATTCCAGCAGATCTTATTCCTCTTATTATAGTCAGATTGTTCAGTTCATCAGCTGCCACAGGCTTAAGTCTTGATATATTCAGACAGTTTGGAACAGATTCCTATATAGGGCTGGTTACGTCTATACTTATGGGGTGTACTGAGACTGTATTTTATACAATGTCCGTGTATTTCATGGCGGCAAAGATAAAAAAAACGCGCTGGACTCTTGCCGGAGCACTGATTGCGACAGCAACCGGAGTGCTTGCCAGTATAGTTCTTGCGCGTTGTATGTAATCATATTTTTTTATTTGTCATTTTTATAATTTTTAAAACATATGTTAATGTCTACATTGCCGGATACACCAGGAACAGAACCGGTGCTTGTGTACTGCCACATAGTATATTTATATGGATAATATGGAGCAGATGTCTGATATCCTGCAAACCATTTGTCATAAGACTCAAGGCGGTCAAGTTCGACATTGTCCATAAAATACAATAGGTTACTATATATGAGTGGCGTGTAACCAGCTGCCTTTATAGTATCGCAGAATGCTATAACGACATCGGTAAGCTCGCTGGCACTGAGTTTTTCCTGGCGGAAAGAATCGTTTTCAATAGCTTCGATATCTATAGCAACAGGATATGTAACATTATAAGGTTTTATAAGATTAAGAACGTAATTGGCTTCTTCCACAGCCTCATCTTTGTTTAACGCCTGTGTATAAAAATACACACCAACGTCAACGTTATTAGTAAGGGCACCTGTTATATACTTTTCAAATGAAGTGTCTTTGACAAGAAGTCCGGAACCATAAGCCCTGTAACCACATCTTATCATGGCGTAATCTACACCTGCTGACTTTGCCTGTGCAAAATCTACATCTGAATTGTATTTGGAAAGGTCAATTCCTGTATATGTTTTAGTTGCTTTATCATCAGAATAAGACATAAAACCAGTTGTTTCTCGTCTGAAGCCAGATGTGTTGTAGCCGGTTTTTTCGAGGGCCGGGTTGATATCTGCAAAAACATAATTGCCTTTTTTGTTTACATATACTATGTTATCAGGATAGAGCTGCTTCAGGACAGAAAGAGTTGATAAACCATTCTCAAACTGTCCGCGTATGGTACCTAGAATGTCTTCTTTTTCAGAAGATTTAGCAGCATCTATATCTTTAGATTCAAGCTCGGCGACGGTATGTTGTGTTCGTACATGATCTGTTACAAGAAGAAAAACATTCGCGGCTATTGATATGATTGATGTTATCAAAAGAACAATGGTAACTGGCGACAATGTATTTTTATTTTTGTTTTTATTTTTTTTCTTTTGTTTTTTTCTTTTGTTTTTCAGACTATTAAGAATATTATCATCATCAAATGGATCATCTAATGAGATATTATCAATGTCGTTATTCATGTATATCCCTCCGAATGTAATATTATGATATTGTAATCTATATAAGCAGAGTTATAGATGCGTTTTCAGACTTTTGTTACATGCATTACGGTTGGGGGCTTTTGCCCCCAATATCATTATATAGATTGGTGATGAATTAAGTGTATACGGAAGATATATAAAAGTCAAATGTGTTTATTATATGAAAAATACAATATGACTAATATAACATGACCAGTTAAACAGTACATGGCAACACGCTGTATTTTCTGGACTGCAATCAGACAGTAATATAAAATGTAAAAAATAGATTGAAAAGCTAAAAAAAGTTATTGACAATATAGTTGTTATATAGTATATATAAGTTACACCATATTTATAATATACATCAGATATTTGGAATATATGAATATATTTCAGATTCTTTAGCCTTCTGAAGAAGGTATTTATAACGTTTCTGTTCGGAGTTTAACTGATAGATATAACAGTCTATAAGATCCGGGTCAGTAGCGTTATCGAAGTTGGCATATGCAGCACTAAGTGCAGCTTTCGTCAGATTTATTTCCTCAACAAGATATTTTTCATCATATGTAACAGGTTCTTTTTTCCTGCAGAATAGTTTCATGTCTGTTACCCCATTTCCTTGTTTTTTATAAAGTATAGTCAGAAACTGGCAATTCTATACATTAAAGGAAATATTATAAAAAATTATCAGAAGCAATATGGAAAATTATCAGGTTCAATATTAAAAGAATATATGATAAACAAAAGATTTGTTTTTAAGGCGGAAGTTATGAAGTAAGGGTTAACAGGAAAATTCATATGGGTTAAGGTATCGGGAATGATTACAGGAGAAACAGAGTGGAGAATATGATTGTTGTAAGGTATGTTGTGCTGTTGATACTTGTGCTTGTGGCATTAGTTGATGATTACAAAAGATATAAGATATCCAACAGGATAATAGTATCTGGATTGCTTGTGGCATTAGTAATATGTGTTGCAGAGATGTGTATGTGGTATGTGGTGAATAAAAATAATGCGGATATTATGTATGGAGGTTACAGGGATTATAAGGAAACTGGCTTAATGTATATGTCAGGTATGGTGTTAGCGTTCGTTATAGGGTATGTGTTATACATGGTTAAAGCAATAGGGGCAGGTGATGTGAAGCTTTTTGGGGTTGCAGGAATGTTAATAGGAAGCAAAGATGTGGTGTATCTTATAGGTGTGTCATTAGCTGCGGGAGTATTAATTGGCATAATTGAAATTATAAGAAAAAAAGAAACTATTCTTGTCACAGGAATAAATATGCATAAATTTCATTTTTCATATGCAATTATGCAGGGTGTATGTATTATGGTGTGTATTAAGCTGATGGGAATAGTAAGTTGATGCAGGATGTGTTAAGGCATTGATTAATCTTAAGCATGTGTAGGAAACTTTTGTAAGCTTATGGCAGTATTAAGTTTATGAAGTATAAAAAACTGTAATAATCTTAGATATAAGGGGGTGTAGCCGCAGGTGGGCAACGGAAATGTATGCGTTATATATGATTCAGATGAACGCTATGCAAAAAGGCTTATGGGAATAATTAATGATGATAAAGATATTCCGTATAAGGCAAGAATATTTACAAGAAAAGAAGAATTCAACAAGTATATAGTAGATAATGATACGGATGTTCTTATGGTCAACGAGGAATGTTATACTTACGAGATTCAGAAGAAAAGTGATAACAATGTTATTGTGTTGTGTGAAGAAGAGAATGAGGCTAAAAAAATAAATGAACAGAAAAGAAAAGGACATACGGGAGTATGTAAGTATCAGCCAGCGTATCAGCTTCTAGGTGCAATATCCAGGAAAAATCCGGTAATAAAGCAGTCCCGTAGAGATAGAAAAAGTGATTTTAAATGTATAGGTGTATATGGTTTTAATTCATCATTAAGAGTTATGCTGGCACTGGTTATATCAGCAGCATTTTCCAGGAAAGGGAAAACATTATTTGTTAATCTTGATGAATTCTCAGGAATAGAGAATATAATGGGGAGTGATGGCTCAAGAAATCTGTCAGATGCCCTGTATATGTTCAAACAGTCGGGAATGCGGTATACAGATAATATAAGACAATGTATATGTGTTACTGATATGTTTGATTATATTCCTGCTGTGGTGTGTGCTGACGATATATCGTATGCTGGTGATAATATGCTTGGGCAGTGTATAGATGCTATTGCAGATAATGAACAGTATGAATATGTTGTGATTAACATATCTGAGGGAGTTACAAGACCATGGCAGCTTATGGAAAAATGTGATGTGACTTATGTGGCAGATGGTGGTGAATATATAGAAGGCTGCAGATTTAATAATCTGAAAAGGTATCTTATAGAGAATGATATGGAGCAGGTTGCAGATAATATTATGCGGATAAATCTTAAAACAAAAGAAGATATAGATATCAATTTCCTTCAGAGAATAATGTATACAGAGGCTTATGGATATGTAAGTGAGCTTATTAATTATTTATAGATTATTTACTTATCGTTTCATAATCAGCACAGAATAATTACTTATATAGCAAAGTGATAGTAAAGACAGCTTGTTGGCAGCTTTAGTATAGGTTATTTACAGTTATGTGGATTGCGCATGTAGTTTGACAGGATTGATGTTAATAGTTAAATGGATTGGTTATTTATAGTTGATGGATGATTTATTTATAAGATTAAAAAAAGAAATATATGACAGGCTTGATGTAAGTCTTGATGTATCAGATGAGTGTCTGTATGAGGTTATAGACGAGTGTGTATATGAGGCAGCAGCGGACAAAAGATTATCACTCGGGCAAAGAGATATGTTAAGGACACGTTTGTATAATTCTATTAAAAAATTAGATATATTGCAGGAACTTATCGAGGATGAAGAGATAACAGAGATAATGGTAAATGGTTTCGATAATATATTTATTGAAAAAAACGGATATATAACAAAGTGGGACAGACAGTTTGAAAGTGAAGATAAGCTTGCTGATATAGCACAAAGAATAGCAGCAATGTCTAATAAGATTGTCAATGAGTCCTCACCCATCGTTGATACAAGATTACCGGATGGTTCAAGAGTTAATATGGTTCTTCCACCGATAGCAATAGATGGACCTATAATAACTATCAGGAAATTCTATAATATACCTATGGATATTAACAGGATGATACAGATAGGATCGATAACCGATGAGGCAGCGGATTATCTTAAACTGCTTGTTAAAGCAAAATA
Source organism: Lachnospira sp. (assembly GCA_050872365.1). Taxonomy (GTDB): domain Bacteria; phylum Bacillota; class Clostridia; order Lachnospirales; family Lachnospiraceae; genus Lachnospira. The sequence goes on along the minus strand of JBNMGS010000002.1, from coordinate 12,818 downwards.
TAATATATTTGTTTCTGGAGGTACAGGAAGTGGTAAAACAACATTTCTGAATGCCTTATCTAATTATATTCCCAAAGATGAGAGAATTCTTACAATTGAAGACTCAGCCGAGCTTCAGATATCAGGCGTTGATAATCTGGTGAGACTAGAGGTCAGAAGAGCCAATATGGAAGGTGACAATGAGGTTACGATAAGAGATCTTATTAAATCAAGTCTCAGGATGAGACCTGACCGTATTATTGTTGGCGAGGTAAGAGGTGAGGAAGCACTTGATATGCTTCAGGCTATGGGAACCGGGCATGATGGGAGTCTTTCAACAGGACATGCCAATAGCCCAAAGGATATGCTTGTCAGGCTTAGAACGATGGTGCTTATGGGAATGAATATGCCGGCGGAAGCAATAGACAGGCAGATATCATCAGCTATAGATATAATAGTGCATCTTAAGAGAATGAGAGATAAAACAAGAAAAGTTGTTGAAATATCAGAGGTGTGTGAATATGGCGAGAGTGGGTTTGAACTTATTCCATTGTTCAGGTTTGTTGAAGAAGGTACGGATGAGAATGGAAAGGTCATTGGAAAACTCAGGAAAACAGAGTATGAACTTAAAAACCAGAATAAGCTGCTTTCCTATATCGGAATTGATTCCAAAAAGAAAATGTGAAATGATGTATTATGTCCAGGGGATATTGATAGTCATAGCTGTTGCATATTTATTCTATAACAGTCTTATATTCTGTATATTCTTATGTCCAGTTATTCCAGTGTATGTAATATTAAGAAAAAAAGAAGATATAGAAAAAAGAAAAAGCCGTAAAACTACGGAGTTCAGCGATGGAATGCAGGCAGTTTCTTTTGCGTTGAATACAGGTTACTCAATTGAAAATGCATTTGCAGAGGCAGCCTTAGAATTACAGTTATTATATGGAGAAGATTCATCTATTGTTGCAGAATTCAGAATGATTGTAAACAGGATTAAAAGAAATGAAAACCTGGAGGATATTATGGATGATTATGCAGATAAAATGAATATAGATGATATAAGTTATTTTGCTGAGATATTCAGGTATGCTAAAAGAAGTGGTGGAGATATTCCAGCTATTATCAAGCAGACAGCAAGAATAATACATGAAAAATCGGAGGTACAGATGGAGATAGACACTATTATAAGTGGACGGAAAATGGAACAGAAGGTTATGGTATGTATTCCTTTTGGAATTCTTATGTATCTTAGAATAACATCTGATGGTTTTGTGAATATGTTATATGGCAATGCTGCTGGGATAATAGTTATGACATTGTGTCTTATGGTGTATGCTGCTGCAGTTTATATGGCTGTGAAGATAGTGGATATCAGAGTGTGATTTGAACTAAATAATTATAAAGATACTATGGATAAAAGGATTATGTGATGCCGTTATTGAAAAAAGAGATAAATAAAAAGCATGTATTGGCAGCTGCTGTGGTTGCTGTTCTTATTATAGCAGGAGTAACATCTGCAAAGGAAAAGAATGATTCAGATATAAGTTATATAAAAAGACCACAACCTGGTGAAGATGTAAGGAGTGTTGCTATAGATGTCTATGATGAGTATGGAAATAAACAGACTACAGTTAACACATATATAGAACCAAGGAAAATGTCAGAGGAAGAGACTCAGATTTGCTTTGATGATGCTTACGATGAATTATTAAATAAAATGTTAAAGGATAATATATCAGTAGATTATATCACAGGCAATCTGTTTATGCCCGATACACTTGCCGACGGACTTATCAGTGTAAGCATGTATTCGTCGGATTACTCAGTGATTGATTATGATGGAACAGTACATAATGAAATGTTTGAAAACAATGAATCCAAGACTGTAACTATAACTTATATTATGCGTTACGAAGAATATGACAGACAGGGTGTAATCGAACTTACGGTAAGAGAAATATCTGCGGTGGATGAAAACATTCAGAAGGAAAATGCTAAGGACATGTCAGGAGTAATACAGAAGGTTGTTGATAATACAGTTAATAATAATACAAATGATGAAAATGCAGAGCTTCCAGGAAATATTGGTGGAAAAAATGTGCATTACAAATATGCAAAAGAAAAAACTGAATGGTTTATATATGTGGTGTTAATTGCTGCAATTATTGTACTGGTTTTGTATAGAAGAAAAATGCAGAGTGTAAAACAGCAGAAACAGCGTATAAAAGAACTGCAATATGATTATTCAGAACTTATAGCAAAGCTTACATTGCTTCTTGGTGCAGGTATGACTATAAGAAAAGCATGGGGAAAGATGGTGGAAGATTATATGAAAAAAAGAGAGGCAGGTGGTGAAGTAAAAACGGTATATGAGGAAATGTATATAACAGATTGCAATATAAGGGCAGGAATATCAGAATATGAAGCTTATGAAGAATTTGGACATAGGTGTAACACGAGAGAATATTTAAAGCTGGCTTCATTATTACAGACCAACCTTAAAAGAGGAACAAACAGGTTAAGAGAGTTACTTTATCAGGAATCTTATGGTGCGTTTGAACAAAGAAAGAATCTTGCAAAGCAAAAAGGTGAAGAGGCCACAACAAGACTTTTGATACCTATGGTTATGATGCTTTTAGTTGTTATGGTTATAATTATGGTTCCAGCAGTAATGAACTTTTATCTTACATAACGGATGTGATTGTTTTTGCAATTGTTATTGGAATAGCAGTAAAAAGTGAATTTGATATGTGAAAGAATGTGCATAGAAATGAGGATTAAACATGAAAAAAGATATTTTAAAAACAGTAGAAAAAGATATAACAGAAAAAAGAGAAAATAGTATAGCAGGTCTATTTAGAGGAGCAAAAGAAAAAGTAAAGCAATTCTGGAATGAGGAAGATGGTATGGGTGTGGTTGAAATTGTACTCATAATTATAGTCCTAATTGGACTTGTGATTATATTCAAGAGTCAGATAACATCACTGGTTAATAAATTGTTATCAAAGATGTCAAGTCAGGCAAACAAGATATAGAGTGTGGCAGAATGGCATATGACAAAAAAGCAGATATAAAGCCTGGTAGAATAATGATATGTATCAGAAAAATGAATATAAATCCGGGCACAATAATATGTAAAAGACAATCAGATATAATACACAGTAAATACATATCACTGAGTGCACAGATTACAGTTATGGCAGCTATGGTATTTATGATAGTAGTTTCATTTGTTACAACATGTGTTAATGCTGCGTTGATGTCGGGGTATAACACCATTATCAAGCAGGCATGCAGTTTGTCAGATGAATCAGTATTTACAGCATATAGTAATGATTTATTATCAACTTTTGATATATTTGCATTGAAAAAATCAGATATAATGAATGATAAAATATATCAGTATATTGGTAATAATATCAATACATATTCAAAGGACATCAGTCTTACAGAGGCTGAATATACAAGTTATAAATGTATGACTGACAACGGTGGATATGGAGTTGAAGAGCAGATAGTAAAATATATGCAAAGCGGTGGATATGCAGATATTATAAGGGATTATAATGCTGTAAATGAGAATATAAGGCAGTCAGAAAATGTAAATAAAATAACTGAATCGATATATGAGGCACAGGATAATGCATATGAAAGCTGGAGTATAAGAAACAGGCTGATATCAGCATGTCAGAATATGAGTGATAAAGAATATGAGATATCAGAAATTATGAATGCTCATCAGAAAAATGTCTACGATTTATATAGCCAGTATAATGAATATGATGAATATGATATACATAAAGCAAAAAAAGATGCCGAAGCAATAACAGAAGCTGCCAGAAAGATTGAATATATAGCGGAAGAGATAAATGAAATAACAGAAGAGATAAATGATTTACGGGTGTCATATGAAACTTATAAAGATGAATTAAAACAAAGCCTGGATGGCTGCTACGAAAAACTTGACCATTATAGACAGGATATAGGTGAAACTTTGTATCAGGAGTTAAATATGGACATAGAGACTATGTATACAGGTTATGATGATACAGCTGATATATCTGTAGGTGATATAAATGCAGCGCTGGATAATGACAATTCAGCAATCAATGTTATATTAAACCATATTAGCAGTATATTGAAGATTAGTGAAAATATAATATGGACTGATGAATATTATTATGATGAGGAATACAGCTATAATAAAGAATCAGATACAGATGATAATGGGCAATATGAATACATAGTGGAAATTAAAAGAAAATATGATGATGTTATATCAGAATGTAATGATTTCTATATGAAAAATCTGGCAGAAAGGTATAGCAGTGAGCAGTCAGACAATGCTTATGATAATGTCGGCGGTGAAACAGGAGAACTAAGGAATATATACCGGTTATTAAAGGAAGGAATAGCAGGGCTTGTAATAGATGGCGATATATCAGATAAAACCATAGATTATACGGATCTTGCTCATAGGGCTGTATCAGGGAGTGCAGGAGGAGATGGTATATCTAATATGGGTATACGGTCTGCACTAGTCAATGAATATATAATAACAAGATATGTAAGTTATATTGACTATATTGAACAAATCAGACATAAAAAGGATGGATATAGCCGGGATAAAACTATACAGGAAGACCGGCAGCTCGATTATGAGATTGAGTATATTCTTTGCAGAAAATCATCAGACAGGGATAATCTTAATGAGGTGCTTATGAAGTTGTCGTTAATAAGAGAAGGCGTTAATCTTGCATATCTTATAACAGACGAACATAAAAAGAATGAATGCTTTACGCTTGCAGTACAGTTTGCCGGATATACAGGGAATATGGCAGTTGTTAAGGCCGTACAATATCTGATCATGTCAGTATGGGCATATACAGAGTCGGTTGTGGAGCTTAGGAATCTGTATAGAGGTGAAAGCATTGCAGCTGTGAAGAATGCTGATAGCTGGATAACAGATATAGTTGGAGTTATGAGTCTTGACACTAGAAATTTAAGTTCAGGAGAGATATTTAACATTAATAATGTTGCAAGGGACAGTCAGGATACATATAACAGTCTTGATTATGAAGATTATATGCGTGTTCTTTTGCTTATGCAGGACAGAGTGTATAAAAATGCAGGTATTATGTCTGTGATGGAGCTGGTCATGATTGCGCTTGGACATACAGAGTTTAGAATGAAGGATTACATATATGGGGCAGATGGTGAAGCTGTTTTTATGTATATAAAGAATTCACAGTCCTACAGGCAGAAGCTTGGTTACTCATATGTATAATATATGCCAGTGTAAAATAATATCTGCGGTCATTTATTTGAATTTTTAGAATTATGCCTCTTTGAGTGGACATGAAATAAAATATAAAGATAAAGAATAAAGGCAAAATAATCAGATACGGAAAGGAGAAAGATAAGACTTGTTCTTATATATTTATAAGTATGATGTTTATAACGCCAAAATTATATAGACATAATACATCCTCTGCGAAAAAAATTAAAAAAGCATGTAAAAACAATATAAATTGTCACAATAAAGAGGCATATATTCAGTCAGGAGTTCTTAAGGCATCAGCAACAGTAGAGGCAGCACTTGTCATACCTTTGTTTATATATGCTGTTATGGCAGTAATGTATTTTATACAGGTTATGGCGGTGCGTGCCCATGTTAATGAAGCATTGTATATAACTTTGAAAAAAAGTGCCGGGTATGCATATGTCTATGAGAATTTTAATGAATATGCAGGAAATAAAGCCGTTGATGCTGGAATAGCGGATAATAATACGATAGACAGTAATAACGGTGGAATAAGAAAGGGCATGGTTGTAGAAACGATAAGAAGGATGTTTCTTAAGGAGTTAGGAAGTGAATATGCAAAGGATAATAATATTGTAAATGGAGATGCTGGTTTCATATTCATAAGTTCTAAGGTGCTTCAGGGAAATTCTGTCATAGATATTAAGGTATCTTATTATATAAAAAACCCTTTTGATATATTTGGTGATACAAAAATCAAAATTGCTGATAGGAAAAGAATTAACGCATGGCTTGGTGAAGATAAGGATGGATATTCTGACGTAAAGAAAGATTCACAGGAATATGTGTATATAACAGCAGGAGGAGAGGTATATCACACGGATTCACAGTGCACACATCTGTTACGTTATATAAAAAAGTGCGAAAGAACAGACATAGATGAATTGAGAAACAATTCAGGAGCAAAGTATTATGCATGCCAGATATGCAGTGATATTTCAGGTAAATATGATAATGAGGCAGGTAACGAAGCATCTGGTGAAAATTCGCATATATATTACACAGAATATGGTACACGTTATCATGGCAGCAACAGATGCACAGAACTTATGCGTAATGTCCAGAAAGTGAAAAAATCGGATGTAGAAAACAGAAGATTATGTGAAAAATGTAAGGGATGACAGTCTTATGTTATGCGAATATTGGGTGGGGTACTATGTGCAAGTGGCACATGTTTAGCATAAACCGGAGCAAAGCGTAGACATGGGAGTGCGTAGCGAGGAACAATCGGGGAGGTGTGAAGTGTTTAAGATACTATATCTTGTTATATGTCTGATTATATTTTCATATAAAGACATAAAAAGCAGGGAGCTTCCTATATGGTGGCTGATAATAACGGGAGCACTTATACCGGTAATGTATGTGTGCGATTTCCAGTATTCAGGTGAAGTTATTGATTATAAGAAGATAGTGATATCAATTATTGCTGCAGTTATGTTTATACTTTTATCGGTGTTTACTTCAATGATAGGTGAAGCAGATGGAATAATTATTGGGTATGTATGCCTGCTTTCTGATGTGTATGTGGCATTTTTTTCGTTGTTTATATCATTTGTGATGCTTGCAATTTCAGGTGGCGTATTGGTGGCGATTAAGAAAATAAATATAAAAACAGCGATGCCATATATACCATATCTGTTTGTGGCATATATGTTAACACTTGTGTGTGTGAAGAGAGGTTGATGCAATATGCATACAGTAGAAAATGCGGTGATAATTCCATTGTTTACATTAATCATAATATCGCTTATCAGTGTCAGTGGCTATATGTATGATAAGGTAGCGATGAGAAATATACTCAATCAGGCAGCTATAGAATGTTCAAAAGATATATCGGAAGATGAATTGGAATATCTGCTTATTAAAAGTGAAAAATATATAGAAGAAAAAACGATATTTGTGAAAAATGTAAATATCAAATATGGAAGTGATACTGTAAAAGCTATTGGAAATAGAAATATAAATCAGATTATCTGTACAGCGGACTGGCCGTTTAAATTAAATTTCTTAGGAATAGAATCCGGCGGAATAAATATGAGCCAGCAGGTGTATAAAAACAGTGCCGAGGAGCTTATAAGAAAGATTAATATATTAATGAAATGAGGCTTATTATGGAAGATACATTGGAAAGAGAAATGAGTGTAAGATACGAACGTGATAACAGCATTAATTATGCAGTGATAGATGCAGAAAAGGAATGGAATTGTGAGGGTGATTATGAAGTTAAAATGCTCATGCTTAATATGCCTGAACATTTTCTGACACTTACAATGAATGAAATAGATGGGAAAAACTGCATATATTATGATATTTCATCAAAGCAGCAGCTTAGCAAATTATTTGAATATGGAAAAGTTACGATGGAGGATGTTAAGCAGCTTTTTAGTAATATAAGTGAAATGGTCAGAGTGGTTGATGAATATATGTTAGACCTTGACAGAGTTATATTAAAGCCACAGCATATATATGTTTCGCTTGCCAATAAAAAATATAGTTTTATGTATTCACCAGTTTCAGGTGGAGCTGATTTTTACGAAAATATGCGCTCACTTTTTGAGTATATACTGGAAAGATTCGACCATTCAGTTGAAAAGGCAAGCCTTGTTAAGTTTTATGAGATATATCAGAGAATTCTTGTAAGAGACTATACACCACATAGTCTGATGGATTTTTTTAGTGATGAAGATAAGCCGCATATTGTCAGTGAAAATAAAGATATCAAAGATGATGAAATACAGATAAATGATGTGCAATATGATAATAAGGATGATTATGATAACTATAATTATGCTGATTCAGCATATCATAATGTGTCAGGGATGGGGCATGATGTTAATTCAAAGAGTCCGGATACCAGGAAAATGAAAAATAATATCTATAAGAATTCAGATAACATGAGAATGAATGATAATATTCATAAGAAGATGTATAGTAGTCAGATGGATGATAATATACATAAAAAATCAGATAGTAGACGGGTGAATGATAATATAAATGAAAAAAAGGGTGCCAGGGAAATTAATAATAATGGTTTAAAAGGTTGGGATAATAAAAAAAATCATGATCATAATCCAAAACAAAATAATTGGCATAGTGACAGAATAATTAAAGATGTAATGCCAGAGAGAATAGATAATGAGAGCGAAAAGAAAACTAATAAAACAGCAGGATTTGTCATGAAAGCAATTGCAGCTGTTATTGTGTTAAATGCGGTTCTTAGTATGTTCTTAAGGGAATACGCGCCGGTTAAGCTTAATACAACTGTTTCTATGATATGCATAATAGCAGGTCTGTTTATATTCTATATGTCTGGTAAAGTGGCGGATATTATAGGTGAACTTACAAGTGAAGACAAAGTCACAGAAGATGAACTTATGCCATATAGATTGCATAACAATAAATCGGATGAAGTTAGTAAAAAAGATTATCAGCGCAATACTTATGAAGATAGTTATGCAGATAGCATATATAATAACAATAAACCAGATAACTATGTAGACAGGGATAGAAATATACCTGAATTAAAAAATGATAGAAATATATCTGAATTAAAAAGATATAGAAACAACATATCTGAAATAAAATATGAAAGAGAAAATAAGGTTTCGGAAAAAACAGTATACAGTAATATGGTAACAGCAAAGGTGATGAAGGATGAAGAAGAACAAAAAACAATGGTTAATCATACGATGCTGTTAAGTGATTATCTTAAGATGTTAAAAGATAATAAGCTGACACTTAATCTGCTGGATAATAAGGATAAACAGCTATATTTGAAGAAAGGTGATACATATGAGCAGCCATTAGAAAGCATAGAATTGTCGAAATATCCATGTACAATAGGAAGCCTTGATGGGAGCGCAGATATATTCATAGATTCACCGGTTATAAGTAAAATGCATGCATGTCTGCTTCAGGAGGATGATAAGTTCTACATAGAAGATATGAATTCTACTAACGGAACATATATAAATGATGAGAGAATAGATATGCATAATAAAACACGTATAGCAGATGGGGATATATTAAGGGTGGCATCTTATAATTTTAAAGTTAGTATATCTTAGTATAAAGAATAAATAAATATATGTACCAGTATATCGCCAAATCCATTTTCATATGATACAATTTAATTTACTGGCAAAATCAGTATATGGAGGACTGTTTTATGAATATTAATATATATTATGGTGGACGAGGCATGGTCGATGATCCAACAATAGTTGTTATAAACAGAATACAGGAAGTGTTAGAAGAGCTGAATGTAACTGTTACAAGATATAATCTGTATGAGATGAAGAACACGATAACAACATTATCACAGTCAGTGGCAGATGCAGATGGTGTTATATTTGCGACGACAGTAGAATGGGTCGGTATGGGTGGATATATGCAGACTCTTCTTGATTCATGCTGGTTGTATGCAGATAAGAATAAAGCTGCATCTACATATATGTTCCCGGTTGTAATGTCAAGGGCATATGGTGAAAGAGAGGTCGTAACAGCACTTTGTAACTCATGGGAAATAATAGGCGGCGTTGTAGGAAGTTCACTTAGCGCATATGTTGATGATACGACTGATTTTGAATTCAATCAGGAGTACAAGGATATTATAGAAAAGTACGCTGAGAATATATACAGGACTATATCAAAGAAGGTAAAGAGGCTTCCTTCAAGCAGTCAGACGATAAGAAAGAATGTCATAAAGGAAGTGGTAAACTTTACACCACAGGAGAGTGAACAGTTGTCAGAGTATGCTTCTGATGATGAATTCGTTAAGACACAGAAGGAAGATATAGAGTCACTTGCAAGTATATATAAGGAGCTTATGAATGACCAGGCTAATGGAGGCGATGATTATTATCTAAGTGTATTTAGAAATCATTTTAAACCTGAGCTTAGCTATAATGGCAGATACATGTTTATGATAAGTGACAAGGATAAAAACATTGTTGTCAATGTTGCAGGTGACAAGCTTGATGTGGCATTTGGTGAGGACATGGCAGCAGATGTCATAGGTAAGATGTCAAAGGAAACTTTTGATAATATAGTTCAGGGAAGAATTACATTCCATAGAGCATTCATGACAGGTGATATGACAGCAAAGGGCAATTTCAGGACTCTTAGAATGCTGGATGAGATATTTGATTTCGGAGAGTAGAAGTTTAATATTGCAAATACAAGAAGAATGCATAAAAACCTGCTGTATACATACTTTTTGTTTTGATGGCAATGTGTGTATATAGCAGGTCTTTTGATTTGTGTTTCTATAATTTTAAGCTGTTTAAATTTTTTTTAAAAGAATACTTGCTGTTGTCATATGTGAGGCGTTGTTATAAGTCATATTGAATTCAGTACCGCTTAGTATGCACATCTGGTATACACTTGATAAACCAAGACCTGTATGGTTTTCTTTAGTTGTAAAGAATGGGGTACAAAGTTTACTTAAGTTGTAAGTACATGTATTGGCATTGTTACTAATCAACAGTGAATCGTCAGGTTCATAATTAGAATGGTTAATTACAGACAGTATAATCCTATCATTGTAATTACTTATACGGACACCGAGTTGTACAGAAGTGATAGTTTCACAGACATTATCTGTAGCAGCTTCATATGCATTATCTATAAGTTCGTTGATACCAAGTGTAAGAAGATGGGAGGATATGTAGAATGCTGTGTTTTCATCTGTATTTACAAGTTCAGTTTTTAACAGGATTTTGCTGTTATTTCTGCTGTTAGTGTATTGTTTTTTATCATAATTTTTTTCATCATAGTCTTTCTCATCATAATCCTTATTATCATAATCTCTATTACTATAGCCATTATTATTATAATCATTATCACTATATTTTTTATCAATATATTTTACGATACGTTCTAAGATACCACTTACACTACATTTAATAGTTTCACTATCCTTAAAGCTGTAGCGGTATAGAGATGTCCTGTTCATGTATTCTACAAGCTCATTGATAGTTGCACCCATATTGTTCCAGAATTTGTTATCCTTTAGTTCGGAATTCTTCCGTGAAATAAACTGGTAAGAAGTTTTAAGATATGCTGCATAGTTCTTTATTTCATGTGAGACGACAGATAATTCATCTAAAGAAGTTTCCCTTAAATCAGATAAAGTGCAGGATAGCTTCTCGTTTTTATTACATATTGATACAATAGTATCATACTCCTCTTTGTTAAACATATACCCCTCATTTCCACGTGCCACTATGTATAAAGACTCTGTGTCAGGCACGCATAGACACATAATTAATTATACATACATTTGAATAATTACTGAATAATTATCAGCAAAAATTGAATAATTATCAGCAAAAATGTTGTAATAAGCCTTGCTTTAGGTTATTATACGAGTATATACTTAAATATAAAATAAGTAAATGATGTATAAGGAGGAAGAGAGAGTTTATGAAAAAAGATGACTGTATTTTTTGTAAACTGGCTAATGGAGACATACCAACCAATTCAATATATGAAGATGATGTAGTTAAGGTTATATTCGATGCGAGTCCGGCAGCACCGGGACATATACTTATATTACCAAAGAATCATTATGATGATATATATTCAATGGATGATGAAACAGCTGCACATGTGTTCAAGGTTGCTGTTAAACTGTCTAAGGCTTACAGAAAAGCACTTGATTTCGATGGACTTAATATAGTCCAGAATAATGGTGAAGCAGCAGGGCAGACAGTGTTCCACTTCCATATGCATATTATTCCAAGATATAAGAATGATACAGTAAACGTAACATGGAAGCAGAACGAGGCTGATGCATCAGTTATAGAGGATATTAAGACTAAGGTTTCTAAGTATCTTGAAGATTAAACATGAAGATTAAACATGAGATATAATTCGGCAGCCTGATTTTAAGAATAATAAAAGCTATGACAAATGATTGAAAAAGGCGGAAGATTAACACTGATTCACTGATTTCATGAATTGACATCAAATAACAGTATAATAAAACGTGAAAGGAAAAGAGTTTGCAATGATTAAGTTAAGCAAAGGTGGAGCATACCTCATTAACGGAACAGAGGTTATTGAGGACAGTCAGACAGCAGCACAGGAGGTAGCTGCAAAGACAGGTAAGAATGTAACTAAGGAAGAGGCAGCTAAGAATACTATAGCTTATGGTATATTAGAGAATCATAATACTTCAGGTAATATGGATAAGCTTAAGATTAAGTTCGACAAGATGACTTCACACGATATTACATTTGTAGGTATTATACAGACAGCAAGAGCTTCTGGACTTGAGAAGTTCCCTATTCCTTATGTACTTACAAACTGTCATAACAGCTTATGTGCAGTAGGTGGAACTATCAATGAGGATGACCATATGTTTGGACTTACATGTGCCAAAAAATATGGTGGAATCTATGTACCACCGCATCAGGCAGTTATCCATCAGTTTGCAAGAGAAATGCTTGCTGAAGGTGGAAAGATGATTCTTGGTTCTGACAGCCACACACGTTACGGTGCTCTTGGT
>JBNMGS010000001.1:0-25520 GCA_050872365.1 Lachnospira sp. | reverse complement strand
TTTTATATATCAGAAATTCCAGATGATATATTTGAAAAAATGCAGGGAAAGTCGTATAAGGAAAACTGTACTGTACCAAGGGAAGAACTCAGGTATATTCATATATTACATATTAGTTTTGATGGTGAGGCACATGAAGGTGAACTGATAGTGAATAAGCGTATAGCAGAGGCTGTGCTTGATATATTCACTGAGTTATATAAGGCGGGGTACAGAATAGAAAAGGTACGTCTTATAGATGAGTATAATGCAGAAGATGAATTATCTATGAGAGATAACAACTCATCAGCGTTTAACTTCCGCTTCATATCGTATACAACAAAGCTGTCAAAGCATGCGCTTGGAATGGCAGTTGATATTAATACGCTTTATAATCCTTATGTCAAAGAAGTGAATGGAAGACTTAGCATAGAGCCGGCTAATGCAGCAGAGTATGTGGACAGAAGTAAAGATTTTCCACACAAGATTGATCATGATGATATATGTTACAAGCTTTTTATTAAGCATGGCTTTGAGTGGGGTGGCGATTGGACTGAGTCTAAGGATTATCAGCATTTTGAGATGCCGGTTTCGGAGTAAGCTAAGAATAGAAGTATAAATAATATGCAAAAAGGTTTTGTTTTTATTATAACATCTGTTCTTATAGTGCGAAAAATATATGTAAAATATAATAAAAACTGCTGGCTTTTGTTAGTCGGCAGTTTTATTATATTATTATACAATTGTGTGAATTGTGTAGAAATACAGCAATAAAAGGCACATCAGTAAGGGGCAAGGGGTAAAAGTCTTATTATAGCGGAGGATATTTTATGGCAGGAAAGATTGATTCAGAGGCCAGGTTGTCTACTTTTGAGGCAATATGTATGATAGTTGGTAACAGCATTGGAACTGGTATTATAGCAGTCCCATATCTTGCAACAAAAAACAGTATGCTTGATGTTATATGGATGGTCGCCATAGCTTATATAGTCAATGTAATACTTCATTTAATAATAGCAGAGCTTTCTTATAATAATGGAGGTGTACAGCTTGTAAAAAGCTTTGAAGGTGAACTTTTTACGGGCAGGATGAAAAAGGTATTCAGCTGGATAATGTTTATAGTATATGGACTGGCTATTATGATAGGAGTGAGTGGCAATATTAATGGTGGAGCACAGATATTTGTGAACTGGTTTAATATTCCTTTGTGGGCAGCACAGCTTATATATTATGTGATAGCGGGAATAGTAGTATTTATAGGAATGAAGGCTGTAGGAATAGCACAGAAGTATGCAGTTGCAGTGCTTATAGCCATAGTTGCAGTTATGACGATTGGCACATTCATGCATCCGGTTAATACATTGTATATAGCACCATTTCATCTTAACAATCTGCTTGCCCTTTATAGTATGGTTGTTTTTGCGACATCAGCTAATCAGGCTGTTATACAGGTGGTTAAGGGGCTTAATGGAGATGCAGGAAAGATAAGAAAAACAATATTTACAGGCTTTGGGTTGTCTTCTCTTTTCGTGCTTGTTGTAACATTAACTGTACTTCTTGGAACTAAAGGAACACTGGATAAAGAACTGGCATATATGCAGCTTGGTGAAAGCATAGGAAGCTGGGCTATGATTCTTGCAGGAATATTTTCTTTGTTTGCATTGCTTACAACGTTCTGGTCTAATACGCTTGCGTTAAGAGATGTAGTACATGAACAGATAGGAACCGGAAACAGAATAAGCTGGCTTATAGCTACCATCCCATGTATACTTTTTGCTATATTTGGTATCAGCAGTTTTATAGTTCTTACTAGAATAATGAGTGGTGTGGTTGTACTTGTCAGCATTATGCTTGTTCTGACTTATGGAAAGTCAAGGAAAAAGGCAGGAAGCAGTCCTATATGTGGGGTGTTTGGCACAGTGCCTTTTCAGGTGTTAATGGTTATATCTACGATAATATCGGCAATTGGAGCACTTATACCATTAAGCTGAATATGATTGTGTCAGGGACTAAGTTTAGTATAAATATATAAACGGTTGAATAATAAATGAATTAGTGCGAAAAATTCTTGAGCCTAAGATTTTTCACACACGATGTTTGTGTCTGCGGGCACATGACGTAAAACCGATATGATATGTGCAAAAAACATGCGTAGAAAAGAGGTTTATTATGTATAAGTCAGATGATTTTAAACAACTTGATGGGGAAACTTTTGCACTTAAGATAAATACAGGTAAGGATTATAAAATACTTCAGCTCACAGATCTTCATCTGGGATTTGGGTTATTTTCGCGAAAAAAGGACAGACTAGCCCTTAATGCGGTAAGCCAGATTATAAAAAGAACAAAACCAGATCTTATAGTGTTTACAGGCGATTCAATATTCCCATTTTTTCCTAAAGCAGGAACTATGAATAATAAGCGGCAGGCTGAGATATTTATAAGATACATGGATAGATTTGCTATACCATATGCACTTGTTTATGGTAATCATGATTGTGAGATGTTTTCAAGGTATAAAAAGGACAAGCTTTCTGAAATATATAGTTCTGGAAAATACAGCATATTTACTAAAGGCAGGGAAGATATATACGGAATGGGTAACTATTTTATTAATCTTACAGATTGTAAGGATAAAGTCGTACTTCCACTTGTATTTCTCGATTCTAACATGTATGGAGAGGGTGGATGGTTTTATAGTGGCTTTGACTGTATACATGAAGACCAGGCTGACTGGTGTATGGATAAGCTTAATAAGCTGAAAAAAGATAATAGCGATTTAAAAGCTATGGCATTTTTCCACATTCCTGTAAATGAGTTTAAAGAGGCTTATGAAAAGATGAAAATGGGAGATAAAAGTGTCATATATAAGCATGGTAATATAGGTGAGGCCAATGATCATTTCGGAATTCCTAAGTATAAAGGAACATTTTTTAATAAAG
The DNA here is from genome assembly GCA_050872365.1 of Lachnospira sp. Lineage (GTDB taxonomy): Bacteria > Bacillota > Clostridia > Lachnospirales > Lachnospiraceae > Lachnospira. The sequence goes on along the minus strand of JBNMGS010000001.1, from coordinate 22,600 downwards.
CTGTGGATAATGGCATGATAAAATGGATGTTTTGTGGACATGACCACCTTAATACATTATCTCTTGTGTATAAAGGCATACAGATGACGTATGGAATGTCAATTGATTATCTTGGTTATAAAGGAATAAGTAAAAGGCACACACAAAGAGGTGGAACACTGATTACAAGACATGTGGATGGAAGTATAGACATTAAAATGATTCCACTTGATGAGGCTCCTTTAAAATTATGACCAGCCTGACATGAAAACTAAAACAGAATAAAAAGATAAGATAATGCACAGATAGTGCACACGATTAGTGGCAGTAGTAATTAGACATGAATAATTACTACTGCCATTTTTGTTTAATAGTTACCAGGTGCTGTTTTTATTTTATATTTTTGGCGTCATTTTATTTAATGACATTTTTGAAAAGATTTTATTAGTTTGTGCACAATATAATAACAGCATATTAAATAAAGCTGAACAAAATTAGTTATGAAAAGTAACTGGTTACAACAAGAGGTTATTGATTAAATGCAATCGGTAACTAAAAGTAGTTAATAATTAAATATGTTCAGTTTTAATAGAAGCATACTGATAACATGGCAGAGTTGAAAGGAGTACAATCAATGATATTTAACAGTAATAATCCAGAGAACATTGATAAACAGTACCGTACAATAAAAAGAGCAATACAAGATATAAGGGACAATAAGTGGGAGATGATAAGGAAAGATATATTATCGGATAAAACATCAGGAAGCAGACTAAAGAGCTTTACAGGTAAAAAAAGAAGAAAAAAAATAGATTTTTCGAGTGCTGAAACATTTAATGGTGAAAGGAAAATCTCCGGGGATATAGAACTTGAAAAAGAGGGTGAGGATGCCGGCATATATATTAGATATGATATTCCATTGGTTATAGCAGCAATGCTCATGGAAGATATGGAGGTGTTAAAGTATCTGTGTAAGGAATATGATTACAGATTGTTTGGTGATGTAATAAGCAGTAATAAAAAGTATTTAGTAGACAGTGCTTATGATATTGTCATTAAAAGACTAGCAGGTACGCTTATGCCGCAGGCATCCCCTTTTATTACTTCAGGATACTGTGAAAGTATATTGCAGGTCAGCAGGGAAATATTAATATCATACATATTGTGGAATATCAAAGAAGATACACAATTTTGCTTTGAACTGATGCTGGCACTGGAAGATGAGTACAGGAAAGAAACAGAGTGTAAACAGATATATAGGTGTTGCATTCAGGATTCTATACAGATGCTGGTGTATGAGGATTATAAAAGTCTTGCTGTAGAAAAACTGAAGAATTACATGCCTCAATTATATGAAGGTATTGTAAAAAATGTTATAGAAGAACGAAATGTTACATATGATATGATGCGTGATTCATTTATAGCAAATATGGCTGTAACAAGAAAAGTACAGGAGGGATAAGAGGATGGCATTAAAAGTTAAAACAGCAGAAAAGAAAGAGCGGATAGAGGATGGCAGGATAAACGAATATGTAATGGAACTTCTGGATGTTACATATGCATATGAACCTAAATGCATGAATGCCAATATGGTTAATAATCCTTTTGATAATAGTAATGTAACATCTTTAGACAGAGATATTGAGTGGGATACGATGGTGTATGAAACTGATGAAACGATAAAAAAGCTAATTAAAAGAAAGAATGAGGAACATGAAAATAGTTATCATAAAAATATAGAAAGGTATGAATATTTTAAAAGCGAAATCAGGTATGTTGGAGAACAAATCAGTGATGCTATATATTTTAAATTGCTTGTAAAGATATGGGATGAATTATACAAGATAAAAGATAATGTACATGTCATGAATGTATTTAATCCATATGAAGAAGATAATGAAGAATGTAGGAGAATTAAATCATATAGGGAAAAGCTGTTTTCAAGTTATGAAAACACAGTTAAGGATGAATTACTAAGAATAGATGGAAGAAATTACGGAATTAAAAATCAGTATCTAAAAAACATTAATGTTGATAATTCCGGATGCATTAATCAGCTTCTTTTCTATAAGAATGAACTTTCTCCAAAGGGTGAGTTAAAGATTGATATTAATTATTGTACAGCTATGGGTATACCATCTGTAGAGGAGTGCTGGTTGACAGATTCCATTGATAGTGACAAAAGAATAAATAATATATTAAGAGTGTGGCAGGAATGTACAATATTAATAAAAAAGCCTTCATTTCTTTACAAATATCAGAAAAGGATAATTGATGAATGCGAGGAATCAATATTACATAAGGCGGTCAAAGGAGGACTTTTTCCAAATGCAATATTAGCACAGGCACTTGAATATGCAAGAAAAAACAATAAAACAAATAAGCTGCCTTATCTTATATGGTTAAATAACAACAGAACATAATACATTACAAAAGTGATTAAGATTATAACTAGTATTTTTCACAGGTAAAATAACAGGGCGACATATAATATGCGCAGAAAAGAGGTAATTATGGCTAGATACGAATATACAATCAATAGTGCAAAACAGGAAATAAAGAACAGTATAAGTGTATATATGATGAAGGATGAAGCTGGTAATTATATAATGCCGGAAAATAAGAAAAATCCTTTTTACATAGTTGGTGCTCCTGGAATCGGTAAAACAGAGATGGCATCCCAGATTGCAAGTGAACTGGGTATAGGTTTTATGGCAACATCACTTTCGCATCATACAAGAAATTCTGTATTGGGATTACCAGTCATTACAGATTTTAAAGGTGAAAAAAGTACAGAATATACAATATCAGATATATTATTACAGGTTATGAAGAAATGTGAGGAGGGACAGAAAGAAGGCATTCTTCTGATAGATGAGTTTGCATCAATGAGCGAAGCATTAGTAGCACCTATGCTCGCATTCTTACAGAATAAGTGCATAGGGAATCATTATCTACCAGAGGGCTGGGTACTTATATTATGCAGTAATCCTCCTGAATATAACGAAACGGCAAGAGTGTTTGGTGCAGCTGTTATGGACAGAGTACGTATTATGAATGTGAAATATTCAAAACAGGACTTTTTGTTGTATGCGAAACAATCAGGCATGCATCCTGTTGTTATAGGATATATTGAGAATAATGACAGAAATGTATATGTATGTGATCAGACTGAAAACGAACAGATTGTGGTTACAACAAGAGGCTGGGAGAATCTTTCACAGTGCCTGTATGGATATGAAAAACTTGGAATGGAAGTTACAGATAGCCTCATATATCAGTTTATAAAGTCAGAAAGCATAGCTGGTGATTTTTATAATTATTATATGTTATGCAGTTCTGTGCTTGGTGAAAGGGATATTCACAACATAATAAATGGAATAAATATTGACAGTAATATAGAAAAAATTAAAAATATGGAATTTAATAAAAAGCTACAGGTATCAGATATTATTATCAATAAGTTATCTAATGAAGCAAAGAGTGATATTGTTAAATCAGAACTTGCAGATTATCTTGGTGAATGGATAGATGAGTGGGATAATAATTCAGAGTGTATGGGCGAAGGTATATACGATTCCAGTTATATGGAAAATACAATAAAGTCCAGATTAGGACTTCCTGGTATTGGTTTTTCTAATATGTATGCTCCAGCAGTATTCTCAACAAGAAAGTGCGATTATGATGAGGAAAATATGCTTAAGAATATACTCAAGATTGTAAATTTAATGAAGAAAGGAAATAATGCTAACGAATCTGTTAACAGTATAGTGCTTAAGGCAATGAAAGAGTATCAGGTAACTTTATCAAATATAGTAAAGAATGGATTAAATAAACAGAATAAGAAAGTGAGCAATGTTATTAACTGTCTTAGCAATGTAGGTGATTCAAATGTAAAAGATTACTTTATAAGGAAGCTGAATCAGGATGATAACCTTCTGTATGTTCTTTCAAAAGAATATAACAAAGAATATACAGAAGAGTTATCAGCAATATATGGTCAGGCTTCTTAAAAAATTGACAGATTGTAGAGTACACGGAAAATGACAGCTAAGCAGCAGACCAGCAAAACAGAATTATGAATTACATCTCATATAGTTTGAGTCCGCTGGTAACAGCATTAATCAGAGCATCAACAGTTTCTTTAGGAGAGATTATACGGGCATGTTCAATATGCTGTTTTGCCCATAATACCGTACCATTGGAAGAGTGATTAAGGTGGACCATATACCAGTGTTCACCTTTATCCTCTAATTCAGCAATAGTCTTGTTAAAGTACTTCAGTGTTTCTGACTCTTTCAGGGAATATATATTAATATCAGTTCCGAACGTATCAATAAGAGAATTGATGACTGGGAAATCCTTTGATTCCATAACCAGCATACGTATGTCAGTTTTGTCTCCAGCATACATAACAGGATGTGACTTAAGATAATCAATAGCTGAAAAACTGCTGCGGTATTCAATTATTTTCTTATCTATAGTAAGAGGTTTATTAGTCAGTAAATCCCTGTGGACATCAATATCGATTATACGGTCAACTCTGTAAGAGATAACATCAGTTTCATCCTTTGATTTATCAGTGTGTGCTACAAGATAATAAAAACCATTAGCCTGGATGATAGCAATTGGATCAATACGTTGCCAGTTAGCTTTGTTTTTCTTTGAAACAAGTTCCGGCTTTTTAGTAGTTCTGTTAAAAGCATACTTTCCATAATTAATCTCTATCTGGTGATTGTCTCTTATATGCTTTATAAGAATAGATATATTATTAAGCAGGTTAGCTGAGTTGTCTGGTATATGCTGATTAAATGATTTCAGATTCTTATAGGAGTTAAGCACTATATCATTGGAAATAGTGTTATACAACTTGTCCATCAGCTTACGGCTGTCATTGGCTGACATATAAGGGTTAGTTTCTATACTGCTTTCCATTATTAGAAAATCTTCTTCAGTGAATATGGACTTAAAATAATAATATTTCTTTTTATTTGATTTTTTACCAGAAAGGCCATTGGAAGAAGTACCATTTCCATCAATCTCACTTTCATCAGTATCTTCATATATATCCGTATATTCATTGGCCTCTATATACCTGGGGTGTGTTCTTGTTGATTCTGGATCTTTATAAAACTGGATAAGTATACCACCATATAATTGTATGAACAGATCTTTATATGGACTACTGCCGCTGTAGGGGTCAGATAGTTCATAAAGGTTATCAAGATTAGTTCTTATAGTAACAGCTGTAGTGTTATATTCTACAGTTTCATTTTTAAAGAGTTCACCAAGTTCTTTTTGTATGTAATCATATATTTCCTTAGAAGATAATGGATTATCATAAGAAGAATACTTCTTAAGAATGTATATTATATATGCTGAAAGCTCTTTGTTTAGTTCAGGAAAGGTGTTAACGCGTTTTCCCGTTTTGCTATTGTTAGTATTGTTCGTTTTGTTATTATGATCGTCATATGTATTGTATAATACATTTGTATTGTGTAATACATTCTGAAGCTTTTTTGTCTTTTTCTGGTTCATGTAAAATCCTCCATACTTGTTAATTTATGAGAAAGCTAATATGTGTTTAGATATTTTATTAAAAAGTTTTCTGATGCTGCCAGCATTCTTATGAGCAGACTCATGTGGTTTTTAGATTGCTTGGTTTTATCATTTTAAAACGAGTTAATCATATAAAGAAAATATAACATTGTTAGTTGCACATAGCAATAAATATATGAAATTTGTCTGTGTGTTAAAAATGTGGTTGGAATATGGAATTAAAAAGAATATAAATACAAAAATGTCAAAAGTGAAAAGGTTTTATTGATATATGACACATATAATAAGCACATACTTGAAACAGAAAACAATGACAGAAAATGGAGGTCACATATGAGCTTTGTAGAAGAGATGAAAAAGAGAGTACCAGTGGTAGCAATAAGGAGAAGCCTTAAAGGTGAGTTTGAAATAAAGAAAGAACTAGGTATAAGTAACAAATATGACAGCAGATATGACTGGGAGAATAACCTTACTCCATATCTTAAGCAGGTGCAGACATATATTGATACATATATGTCAGAAAGACCATACGATGATGAGAATAATGGAAATGATGGTAATACAGAAGACGTTTCATCGTCAATGATATTTATTGTAACTGACAGTACAGATATAGCCCGTAAAACAGCAGCTTATGCATCATATAGATTCAGTATGTCAGAGAGTGATGATGATGATTATGATATTTATTTTGATGATGATGATGATTCTAAGACAGAGGATAGTGAATGCACACTTGTTGATTTTGATAACATAATTGTTCCTGAAAGTCTTTCAGATGTGAAGTATGTAGTGTCTATAGGAAAAATAAAGGATTCTGAATATACATTTTTTAAAGGGCTTAAGGGCGAGCAGGATATAAGTGTTAAGACAGAGGCTATACAGGCAGCAAAATGCAAGGTCAAGTTCATTCATGTAACTAAGGAACAGTTATCAAAGCCATGGGTTCTTAAGATGTGCATAGATAATAATGCTACTGTCTGGGTTGTGGATAATATGAAAGATTCATACTATGTAGACTTTGTGAATGAAATTATGGAGGCAGCAGGATATGAATGGGAAAAAGGGATGAGTAGTGAAGTCTTTGTAAGGGCAGTAAGAAAAAAGACAGCAGATGAGATAAGTGAAGAGAATATAAGCTGGTTTCTTGAAAAGGCATCAAAAAGAACTGATAAGGTGCTTAAGAAAACAGATTTTAAGGAACTAGAGCTTGATAGTACATCAGCAACAAGCCGGTTAAAGAAGATGACAGGACTTACAGATATGAAGAATGCAATAGCTGAATATGTAGCCCTGGAAAAAGAAGCTGTTGTCAATGATAAGCTTAAGTCAACACACAGCAATATGATATTTTATGGTAATCCGGGAACAGGCAAGACTACTGGTGCTATGATGCTTGGAAAGATTTTGTCTGAGAATGGTGTCAGCAGTGCAAAGTTTAATATATGCACAAGAAAAGACATTATTGGAAGATATGTAGGGCATACAGCACCTATGGTGGCAAAACGTTTTGAGGAATCAAGAGGCGGTATACTTTTCGTTGATGAAGCAGGATTTTTTATCAACAACAGACAGGGTGATTATACAGATGAAGCTATGAAGGAGTTTATAAGATATATGGAAACATATCCTGATGTAATAGTCGTGTTTGCAATGTATGAAAATGAAGTTGCCGATTTTATGAATCTTGATGATGGACTGCAGTCAAGAATATCAAGAATTGTACATTTTAAGGATTACACGCTGGATGAGTTATGGTGTATTGCAAGAGATATGTTTACGGATAAGGGATATGTACTTGATAGTGCATGCAATGCTTTATTTAAGGAATATGTGTCAAAGCTTATGAAAAACAAAAATTTTGGTAATGCAAGAGATGTAAGAAAGATTGTTGAGTCATGCATAATATCACTCAGCATTAAGCATGCATCATCAAGGAGCAAAAAAGAAAAGAGCAGCCGTAATATAACAGAGGAAATTATGAAGGATGCAATAGAACGTATTGATGTGCAGGAAAAGAATAATAATAGTCTGTTTGGTTTTTCAAGTGGCATGTCGATGCTACAGGCATAAGATAATGTAATGAGCGCAAAGAAAAAGGAAGCGGCTGCGAAGCAGACATTTACTTTTTGGACGGCTTAACGAACGAACAGTCATGCGAAGCAGGACGAATGAGCGCGAAAGCGCGGGTTCGTGAGAGCAGGATGGAACAAGAGTGAATTAAGATATAAGAATCAGCGGAGGTAACAGTTATGGTAATCAATCCAATAATATACGATAAAAATGGCAGAGGTAATGATGTATTTTCAAGCAATCTTTCTAACAGGGTTATACATATGGTAGGTGAGGTAACAGATGAGATGTCTGCAACGATAGTTGCGCAGCTGTTGCAACTTGCATCAGAAAGTGATGATGATATCTCATTATACATTAATAGTCCGGGAGGTTCAGTGAGTGCAGGTATGGCAATATATGACACAATGCAGTTTATAAAGCCGGATGTGAGTACTGTATGTTTAGGAAGAGCAGCCAGCATGGGAGCAGTAATATTGTCAGGTGGTGCAAAGGGCAAAAGATTCATACTTCCACATGGTGAGGTTATGATTCATCAGCCATCAGGAGGTATGGAAGGCCAGGCTTCTGAACTTCTTATTGCAGCGGAGCATATTAAGCAGACAAAGCATATGTTAAACAGTATACTTGCTGATAATTGCGGACATCCATATGAAAAGCTTGTACATGATACTGAAAGAGATAACTGGATGACAGCGAAAGAAGCAGCTGAGTATGGTGTTGTTGATAATGTACTTGGATAAAAGACAGCAATGTACTTTATTTAGAGCTGAAAGCATAACGTGAAAGCCAGTGTAAATAATTGATTTTAAATCCGGGTTTGTGTCAGTGCACCTGGCATAAACCTGGTATAAAAAAGCATATACAGAAATGAGGATTTATATGGAAGATTTGTTTGGAATATATAGTGAGCATATATCAAGAATAGAAGATATGTATAAGATTATTGAACTAATCAGGTCTGACATATACAAGAAAAGCTGGATGAATGTCAGAGCATATTACCTTGGAAGTGAAGAAACAGAGTCAAAGTTACATAGCTCATGTTTTAATAAAGATGATTATAGCAATATAGATGGAACAATAAAACTTGATGCACAAAAATATATTATAAAGACAAGCAGAGAACTTTTTCACATAGAGTATAGTATTCCATTGTTTATGGCAGCGGCAATTATGGGTGATGACGAGTTACTGATTGAGCTAAAAAAAAGATATGGTAACAGTCTGCTTGTGGCTAATGAACCTTATATTTCAGTTAAGGTTACAAACAACAATTTAAAAGCATTATATACAGATCTGTTTGAATTTGATACTACAAGTCTTTTTACATATATTCTCTGGCCTGTATATGAAGATGGGATAGCGGACAAAAATGTAATAGATATTATTGTAAAGGAGTATGATAATGACACAAAACAGCAGAAAAGCTTAATCAGGGAAAAGCTGGTAAAAGCAATAAGAAACCTGATTTATCGGGACTGGATTGATGATGCTGTGATTATGCTTAAAGAAAAAATGCCTGATATATATAAAGATATAGTAAAGGATGTATATATAAAGAAGAATGAAGATTGTATGCATATTTCATATATTGTAATGGAAGATGCGATTGATTGTTTAATGTCAGAGCATAAGCAAAAAATAGAGGAAAGAAAGGATAGCGATAGCGAAAAAAACAGCTGCCATATGTTATCACAAGCAGAATTCAAAAGGACTAAATGGCAGTTGGAAAAACAGTTTGTGTACAGATTGTGTTATAGCACATGGAAGTATTTCTATAAAAAAGGAGATTATCTGTTTAAGGACGAGCCGTGGGAAAATAATGAGAGAATATCTGCTGTGTTATGTAAAAGGAATACATCATTTAAAAAGAATAACAGGCAGAACAGATATGAACTTTTTAAGAAAATTATTGAAAAAAACGGACATAATATGGAAGATGTGCAGCTTGTATCAATTCTTAATATTATGTGGAATGAGATTCTTGAAAATAAGGGTGAGCATCATTTTTTTGAAGATGATATATATGAAACAACTATTGATGAATATGAAATGTATGAAAAATACATTAAAAGCAGGCTTAAAGCATTAGATGGAAAAGTGGATAATATTAAAAACAGTTTTATAGAATTATATGTCATGGATAAAAGTCCTATTGATGAAAAATTTATTACAATGTTTTATTTTTATAAAAACAGTATAACACCAGAAAAAGACATTGTTATTAATATTCAGGATTATATGGAAATGGGATGCAAATTAGGTAAAATTAATCTGGAAGAGTTAGTGTGTAGTGGTGATTGGATTACTGTGTTTGAGGATAAGAGAATTGATTATATATGTAAGATATGGAAAGACAGCCGTGTACTGATAAGTAAAACTAAGAATTTATATGAATATCAAAAAAGGATATTGGAAGAATGTAATGAAAGTCTGCTGCTTAAGGCAGTAAAAGCAGGATTTTTCCCGCCAGAAGTATATAAAAAAGCATTGGAGTATGCCAATGCTAATAATCTGAAAGAAGTAATTCCATTAATAACAATGCTAACGTATAGAAGTGAAGAATAAAAACAAACAGGAATTATGCGAAAAAATGTGTACAGAAATGAGGGCTATTATGAAAGTAGATATAGAAGTACAGGATAAAAAAGGTATAAATGAATCTGAAAAAAAAATGGAATATCAGGATAGAGCAGAAGAAATAATAAAACAGATGAAAAGAAAAACAGGAGAAAAGTATCCTGTTTTATATGCACTGATATATGCTATGCAATTCATTCCTGTTATGGAGGATATATTGCTTGAAACAGATGGCATCAATATATTCTATTCGCCTGGTATGTTAGTAAAAGCTGCTAAGCAAAAAAAGATGAAGGAGGTAGAATATGGTTATATACATATAATGCTACATGGACTATTGCAGCATTATACAAAGGCCTATGAGTATGAAAGGGATCCATTGATGCATGTACTCATGGATTATGAGGTATCAATGTTTATGAGTAACATGAATATATACTCACAAAGAGATGCATCCAAGTCATATATTAATCAGATAGGCTCATGTATAGCAGGACATAGTCTGCTAGGTATGAGAAGAATGGCATCAGATGATAAAAAAATAAAGGATATGTTAAGAAAGACAGCTGCATATCTTTGGTATGATGATTATAAAGTATGGACAAGAAATAGAAAGTTTCATACTACAATAGAAGTAAATATGCCTGATGTAAATCAAGGTAATGGTGACAAGAAAGATAAAGCTAAAAACTCAAAACAGTTGAAACAATTCTGGGATAAGATGAGCAGTATGGTGTTTAGAAATGGAAATCGTGATTATACAAGTCTTATGCAGGTACTAATGGGAAAAAGAGGTAATAGTACGCAGTATGGAGAACTTGAGGGTGCAGAAGAGGAAATAGTGAAGGCATCAGATAAGGCACAGGTTGATTACATAAGCGTGCTAAGACATTTCTTTAAGCTACAGGAAACCTCGAAAGAAAACGTGGAAAGCATAGATAAAGCAATGTATTCATGGGGAATGAGTATGTATGATGATATTGCATTTATCGAGCCAGAAGCTGAATCAGAAAATGTGAAAATGAATACAATTGTGCTTGCAATTGATACAAGTGGAAGCTGCTATGGAGAGATATTAAGCCAGTTTCTTGCAGAAACAAAAGAATTATTTATGAAATTGTCAAAGTTTGATTTTAAGAAATTCGTAGTCATACAGTGTGACGCTTCAATACAGCGTGTAGATACATATAAGAATGTCAGGGACTTTCCATCAGAATTTGATTTTAATAATGGTATTAATATGTGTGGTTTTGGTGGTACAGATTTCGTACCTGTGTTTGATTATATTGATAACATGCAGAAATATAAAGATAAAGTGGATTGTCTTATATATCTTACTGACGGATATGGAGAATATCCGGATAAAGCGCCAAAGGACTACAAGACGTTTTTTGTTTTGGATAACGATACATACAATAGTTTTAGCAGCAATAGTGAAGATTGCATAGGAATTATACCAGACTGGATAAGTGTACTTAAACTAAAAGAACGGAATAATTAAGCAGTATAGTAAAATCAAGAAAATAATATAAAAAATGTGCGTAGAAATGAGGATAAGTATGAGTATGGAATACACGGTTAATGAGGCAAAGGATGAGATAAAAGACAGTATACGTGTATATATGATGAAGGATGAAGCAGGAAAATATATTATTCCGGAGAATAAGAAGAATCCTTTTTATCTTATAGGAGCGCCAGGTATTGGAAAGACAGAGATGGTCGGGCAGATTGCGCGCGAGCTTGGAATTGAGTTTATGGCAACCTCACTTACACACCACACACGTAATTCAGTGCTTGGTCTTCCTGTAATCACTGAAATTGAGGGTGAAAAAAGTACAGAATATACTATGCCTGATATTCTGGCCCAGATTGTAAAAATTAATAAATCCCAAAAGAAAGAAGGAATATTGCTTATAGATGAATTCGCATCTATGAGCGAAGCACTTGTGGCACCTATGTTAGCATTTCTTCAGAATAAAAGCATAGGTAATCACCGCCTTCCAGAAGGATGGGTTATGGTATTGTGCAGCAATCCGCCAGAGTATAATGAAACAGCCAGGGAATTTGATGCAGCAGTATTAGATAGAGTACGTATTATGAATATAGTATATTCTAAAGAGGACTTTTTAAAATACGGAGAAGAAAATGGCTTTCATCCAGTAGTACTTTCATATGTAAAAGAGCATGGTAATAATGTATACATATGCGATAAAGACAAAGAAAACAAACAGATAGTAACTACAAGAGGGTGGGAGAATCTGTCGCAATGTCTTTATGGATATGAAAAAATAGGTTCCAATGTAACTTCCAGACTTATATATCAGTTTATCAAATCAGAAAATATTGCTAATGATTTTTATAATTATTATTGTTTAAATAATCTGGTGCTTAGTAAATCAGATTTTGATAATATACTGTCAGGACATGATATCGATAATAATATTAAAAAGGTAATGAGTATGGAGTATACCAAGAAGTTGCAGGTTATAAATGTGATAAAAAATAAACTTATAGATAATATAAAAAAGTCAGTTAAGTATGCTAAGTTAAGAGATTACCTTTTTATGTGGATTGATGAGTGGAAGAAAAATAATCAGATGGAGAATATAGAAGAGACCACCTCTGTAGAGCATGTTTTTTGCGAGGCAGATCAGGATTATTATACTGTGTTAAGCATAAGAGCACAAAGGCAGACTGCTGCAATAAGGGGGCTGACAATGCCAGATATATTTTCAACAAGGGAATGTGATGATATAGAACTAAAAATGCTTGATGAAATTATTGATGATTTAGAAAAGCTTAGGGATAATAATAAAAGCTTTATTACAAATGAAGATGTTCTTAAAGCTATGCATAAATGGTATGATAATACTGTACAAAAGATGAAGAAGGGGATAGACAGAGATAATAAAAAGATTGATAATACAATACATTTTGTAAGCATGGTTGATAACGGAAGTATGACAGAGATGTTTTTAAGAAATATCAACTGTGATGATAATGTGTTGTATATTGTAGGCCGTATGGAAAATAAATCGTATGTAGAACAGATGGCAAGGTTGTATGAGGGGATATAATTACATAGGTTGACGTCAACTGATGTATATAGATTGTTCCATCGCTTTGCAGTTTACGCAATCCTTTACATTATTGTATAGTGGTTTGTTAAATGTTTTGTAACATATAAGATTGATAAATATGTACCAGTCTGATAAAATGATAAATGTTTTCAGTCAGTGGGTTAATCCGTATACATTGGTTGGGGCAAAATACCTTTTGCCCCAATATCTTATTATGCATGTTATTATGCAGGTATAAGCGATATTTTGGATTTTAGCCCATTACACCACGTTATGGATATATTACATTTTAGAAGATTGGAGAATATGTTGATATGAGAATCGGTTTTGACAATGACAAGTATCTTAAGATTCAGTCAGAACACATAAAAGAGAGAATAGGAAAGTTTGGAGATAAGTTATATCTAGAGTTTGGTGGTAAGCTTTTTGACGATTATCATGCATCAAGAGTGCTTCCTGGGTTTCATCCTGACAGTAAGCTTCAGATGCTTATGCAGCTGTCAGATGTGGCAGAGATAGTTATAGTCATAAGTGCAGCTGATATTGAAAAGAATAAGGTAAGAGGAGATCTTGGTATAACATATGATGTTGATGTATTACGTCTTATTGGAGAGTTTGAAAAGAAGGGGCTTTTTGTAGGAAGCGTTGTTATAACTAAGTTCACAGGTCAGAATGCAGCTGTACAGTTTAAGGAGAAACTTGAAAAGAAGGGAATAAAGGTATACCAGCATTATGTTATAGAGGGTTATCCATCTAATATTCCTAATATAGTAAGTGATAATGGGTTTGGAAAAAATGATTATATAGAAACTACAAGACCACTTGTTGTTATAACAGCACCGGGTCCTGGAAGTGGAAAGATGGCAACTTGTCTTTCACAGCTTTATCATGAGAATAAAAGAGGGGTTAAAGCAGGATATGCCAAGTTTGAGACATTTCCTATATGGAACATTCCGCTTAAACATCCGGTTAATCTTGCCTATGAAGCTGCAACAGCAGATCTAAACGACGTGAATATGATAGATCCATTCCATCTTGAGGCATATGGAAAAACAGCGGTTAACTATAACCGTGACATTGAGATGTATCCTGTTCTTAATGCTATTCTAGAAGAAATATATGGCGAGAACACATATTATAAGTCACCAACAGATATGGGTGTGAATATGGCTGGTAACTGTATAGTTGATGATGAGGTCTGCTGTGAGGCATCTAAGATGGAGATTATAAGAAGATATTATGATGCCGTTAACAGAGTAGCTAAAGAAAAGGCATCGGAGAGTGAAGTATATAAGATAGAGCTTCTTATGAAACAGGCTAAGATTACTACTGATGATAGAAAGGTAACAGTTGCTGCTAAGAAAAGGGCAGAGGAAACAGGTGTTGCCTGCGCTGCCATTGAATTTGAGGATGGAACTATAATTACATCCAAGACAACAGATTTCTTAGGGGCATCCTCAGCACTTATACTTAATGCACTTAAATATCTTGCAGGGATAGAGCATGATGAAAAGCTTATAAAGCCGGAATTCATAGAACCTATACAGAATCTTAAGGTTGAGTATCTTGGAGGAAAGAACCCAAGACTCCACAGTGATGAGGTCCTTATAGCCCTTGCGCTCACTTCAGTAACTAACGCAAACGCTAAGAAAGCACTTGAACAGATTCCTAAGCTTAAAGGATGTCAGGTTCATACAACAGTTATGTTATCAGAAGTAGATACCAAGACATTTGCAAGACTTGGAGTTAATCTTACATCTGAACCAGTAAGGGGAAGTAAGAAATTTTATTAAATTCTTGGTATTGTTTATAAAGCCATTTTTGGGGAGATGTTTAAAGAAGAGATATGGGTGATTTTGAGAAACAATATGATAAAGAGCTTAAATATCAGGAGAGTAAGTCTAATAAATATACATTGAATGGTGTTATATTATTTATTGCAATGGAACTTATAATGTGGGTGTTGAATATAACAGGGATATTTGAACTGGATAAGAAAATAATAACAGCAGCAGTTATAATATCCATAATTCTGCTAGTTCCTATAATACTTATTATTATTAAAGGTGATATGTCAAAGACGTATTACAAATATATATGTTTAACACTTATATGTATGGCAACAGGGGTAATGTGTGCACTTTTGTCATATCATGCTGTGCTTTTATATGTTGTTCCATTGCTGTTTGCAGCACATTACAGACAGAAGAAGACTTTATGGTTTACATCAGCTATCAATTGTGTTTCGGTATTTGCAAGTATGACACTAGGATTTTATTACGGAATATGTGATCTTAATCTTTTGTTTGAGGGAAGCCATAGAAGGGACTGGTATCTTAATGTATTGGCAAGTGGAACGGGGTATACATATAACACAGATCCGTTGTTTGTTATTATAGTATTCGGCGTGATACCAAGATGCATGATTCTTCTTGTTGTCACATTTATATTGCAGGATATAGTAGTTGGTGGAAGTGAAGATGCGGCAAGAATAGCGCAGCTTACTTATCTTAAGGAAACAGATTCCAGAACCAAAGTTTTTAATAAGAATAAGTATCAGGAAATGATAACAACATATTATCCATATATAGATAACATCAGGGTTATATTCTGGGATCTTAATAATCTTAAGATGATTAATGATACTTATGGGCATGAATATGGAGATAAAGCAATCGAGAGATTATCATCTGTGCTATATTCTTTTGTGGATGAAAGAAGACGTGTATACAGAATAGGTGGAGATGAATTCATTATGATAATTGATAACCCATCTGATGAAGAAGGGAAAAACATATCAGTAGCAGTTGCGGAGATGATAGAAAAAGCCAATGAAGGAAGCCGTCTTAAGATAACAAGTGCTGTAGGCATGGCCAAGGGATACGGCAGAGATGTACTTGAGGTTGTTAAGAGAGCTGATGAGGCTATGTATAAGAATAAGGTGATGACTAAGGCGGGAAGATAGAATTATGGAAAGTTACTTTTTTACTTTTAAGTAGTAAAGATGGTAACTTTCCTTTATTTTTATGTAAATTTCTGTTAATTGGCGATATTTTTTAGCATTATTATGAGATGTATAATGCTATAATTTCATATAAATGATATCAGTGTCAAAAGGATTAAGTTCGCATAAGTGGGCATAAGAAAATATAATGATTAACAATTAAAGAAGGAGTACAGTTATTATGGAAAAACTACATATAAGCATCAATAAAAAATATCTCATGAAAGGGAATAAGCCGTTCTTCTGGCTTGGAGATACGGCATGGCTTTTGTTTACCAATATATCTTATGACGAAGCTTATACGTACCTGAAAAACAGGGCAGATAAAGGTTTTAATGTTATTCAGGCTGTATTGATATATTCTATAGATAATCCCAAAGCATTAAAGACAGTAAATCGTATGTGCTGTAAAAATACAGCAGTTGATACTGATGAGTACTGGCATAATATAGATATGGTTATAAAACTTGCTGAAGAGTTTGGTTTATATATGGCACTTCTTCCATGCTGGGGAAGTATCGTAAAGGAGCATATTCTGACTATTGATAATGTTATTGAATATTCACAGTTTCTAACGAATCGTTATAAGGATTATTCCAATATAATATGGGTACTTGGTGGGGATGTTAAAGCAGAGGCATATATGGATATATATAATACTATGGGAACTTATTTTAAAGAGCATATGCCAGATAAGCTTGTTACATTTCATCCATTTGGAAGATGTTCTTCAACAACATGGTTTGCGGATGCTGAATGGATAGATTTTAATATGTTCCAGTCAGGACACAGAAGATATGACCAGTGTAGTCTTGGTGCATGGGATGATACAGGAGCTGATAATACCTCTTACTATGGTGAGGATAACTGGAAATATGTATTACATGATAGAAAAATTAGTGATAAACCAGTACTTGATGGAGAGCCATCTTATGAATGGATTATACAGGGACTACATGATAACAGAGAGCCTTACTGGCGTGCAAAGGACATAAGAAGATATGCATACTGGGCGGTTCTGGCAGGTGCATGTGGGCATACATACGGAGATAATGCAGTTATGCAGTTTCACAAGGCAGGTGATGATGGTGTTAATTATGGTGTTGTATGTGAATGGGATGAAGCACTTCATCACGAAGGCTCAGGTGAGATGCTGTATCTTAAGAAGCTTATGGAATCAGTTGATTTTATCAGTGGAAATGTGGCAGATGAGCTTCTCCTTAGTGGACAGAAGGAAAAGTATGAACGGATAAGCGTGTTTGCAGGCGATGATTATCTTATAGCATATGATTACAGCTGTAGCGAGTTTACACTTAATATATCAGCATATAGTGGACGGTCGATGTACTGGATGAGTCCGGTTACAGGTATATATAGCTATATTGGAAAATGTAAAGATGAAACATTTACAGCACGAAAACCTGAGAAGTATGAGGAGAATAATGGAGACAGAGTGTTTGTTATATTTTAAAATTAGAGATTAATTACTAAAAAATGAGTAAATAAGCATCTAGAGATTTATAACTGGCGATTAACCAGACATAATTAATTAGTGGGCAATTAATTTCAAGGATTATATAAGGAATAAGAAAATGGATAATGTTATAAATGAGAATAAGAATAAATGTAAAGATGAAAATGCAAATATTAACGATTGTAATATTATAGATAAAATTAATACAGTAAAAAAATACAACCCACATCTAAGTGAGGCTGATGCAAAGTCACCACTGACAGTTGGTAATGGACGGTTCTGCTTCACAGCGGATATAACAGGAATGCAGACACTTTATGAGGAGTATAGCATAGAAACTCCACTGTGTACTATGGCTGAGTGGGCATGGCATACTTATCCAGGAGCACGTTATACGATGGATGATGTGCATATGACAGAATACGATTTCCTTGGAAGAAAAGTGTCATATCCACGTGTAAAATATGAAGGAAACGAAGCAGCTTATGATTGGGTACGAATGAACCCTCATAAGTTTAATCTGGCAAGGATTGCGTTGTCTGTTGATGGTGAATATATAACTTCTGATATGTTATCGGATACAAGCCAGACACTTGATATAACAACAGGTGTGTTAAGAAGTGATTTTACAGTAAGTTATGCATCGAGTGTATATAAGGTAAGTGTTGAAACAATATGTGATAATAAGTCTGATATGGTGGCATTTAAGGTGGAGTCTGAATTCTTGAAAAAAGGACTTTGCGTGGATATACATTTTCCATATGCTGCGTGTGATATAACGGGTTCTGACTGGTCGGATGATAAAGTGCATTATGATGAGATTACATGTATAACGAGTGAAAAGTATAATAATGGAACAGTTAATAATACATATCAAATAAAAAGACAGATTGACGACACTCATTATTCAGTAAATGTAAAGACCAACGGACAGATGCAAAAGTCAGACAAACATAGATATTGTCTAAATCAAGCAGATAATGACAATATTTTTTATCTCTGTGTTGAGTTTGTAGATGAAGACGGCATATATGACAGTATATATAATAATGTCCAAAGTAATATCGGTGCAGATAATAGCAAGGATAATGCAGAGGAGGATGTTGCTGATAACAGTATATATAAAAAGCAGTTATCAAATGTATCTGGCAAGTTTGATGTTTATAGTAGCATAACAAACAGTAAAGATATGCCAGATTATTATGAGAATTATGGAAAACTTAATGCTAAGGATACATTTGCAGCAATAAAAGATAATGCGCACACATTCTGGCATAATTACTGGAGCAGTGGAAAGTTCTTTTACCATGAAAATGATGAGCTTATGAGAAGAGTTATATTATCGCAGTATCTTCTTATAGTTAATGACAGTGGTTATATTCCACCAGCAGAAACAGGACTTACGTGTAACAGCTGGTATGGAAAGGCACATCTTGAGATGCATTACTGGCATATGGCATGGGCACCATTGTGGGGACATCCAGAACTTCTTGAAAGAAGTTTTGACTGGTATATAAGCATACTTCCTGAGGCCGAAAAAAATGCGGAAAGAAATGGCTATAAAGGTGCAAGGTGGACGAAGATGGTATCATATACAGGAAAAGACTGTCCCTCAAAGATTGCTCCACTTCTTATATGGCAGCAGCCTCATATAATAAATATGCTGCAGATGGTACTTGATTGTTATAAAAATGAGTATAAAAATTGTAATAAAGATAAGAGCAATGGCATAAAAGAAAAAATTGATGCTTATATGGATAAATACTGGATTCTTGTAAAAGAGACGGCTGAATTCATGGAAGATTATCTCGTATATAATATTGCTACGGATACATTTAACATAGAAGCGCCGGTTATACCAGTACAGGAAAGACATCTTCCTGAGGATACAAGAAACCCTGTGTTCGAGCTTGCTTACTTTAGATATGGTCTGAAAGTAGCGACAGAGTGGGCTGATAAGCTGGGATATATAACATTATCAGAGAAGTGGAATAATATAGCAGACAGAATAGCACCGCTTCCTGTTGCTGGTGGCTTATATATATCACAAGAGAACTGCCCTGAAACATACGCTGGTAAGGCTATTGACCACCCGCTTATGCTTCAGGTATATGGCATGTTAGATGGTTATGGTGCTAAGGATATTGTTGATATGGATATATACAGGGCAACACTTGAAAAGGTCATGAAGGTGTGGGATTATTCGACACTGTGGGGCTGGGACTTTGCGGTTATAGCTATGGCAGCAGACAAGCTTGACCTTAAGAACGAAGCACTTTCACAACTTCTTATAAAATCACCTAAAAATGAATATGTAGCAAGTGGAAATAACAGGCAGAATTCACGAAAAGATCTGCCGTTATATCTTCCCGGTAACGGTAGTCTGCTTATTGCAGTGGCGAAGATGTTTTTTTAGTATATTATGATTAAAGGGGCAAAAAGTATTTTGCCCCTTTAATCATAGTATCAAATTGACACAGTTTAAATATAAAGCGTATAATAAATAAAATACAACTATATATTATGTGCTATAAATGTGTGCAAAAATAATAGCTAATATGCGTGTGAAATATTATGGATATTATCAGACAATACTTGTAAAATGTTATGCAGATGGTCTTGCAGGACCTGATGATGATATAATGGTACATTAACTTTAACATGGGCTTTTTTAAGCTGTTGAAGTTATGCGAAAACATGTGAAGAAATGAGGATTAATTTAATATGGATGCCAGTCAGGTATTAAAACAGTACTTTGGATATGACAGTTTCAGAAAAGGACAGTCAGATATAATAGAAGCTATATTGCGTGGAGAGGATGCGCTTGCGATTATGCCAACAGGAGCTGGAAAGTCAGTGTGCTATCAGGTTCCGGCTTTATTGTTACCGGGAATAACAATAGTTATATCTCCTCTTATATCACTTATGCAGGATCAGGTTAAGTCGCTTAATGAAGCAGGTATAAATGCAGCTTATATTAATTCAACCTTGTCTGAATCACAGATGTATAAAGCACTTGATTATGCAGCACAGGGAAAGTATAAGATAATATATGTAGCACCAGAAAGACTTGAGACTGCAAGCTTCATGGCATTTGCACAAAAAGCGGATATATCGATGGTGACTATAGATGAAGCACATTGTATATCACAGTGGGGACAGGATTTCAGACCAAGCTACCTAAAGATAGTTGATTTTATAGACAGCTTGTCAATAAGGCCGATTGTAAGTGCTTTCACAGCGACAGCCACAAGTGAGGTAAAGACAGACATAGAGTGTATATTAAAGTTAAAAGCTCCAAAGATTGTGGTCACTGGTTTTGACAGAAAAAACTTATATTACAGCGTAGAACATCTGTCAGGAAAGAAAAAGGATGCATATATAGCCGCTTATATAAAGGAACATATGGATGAGAGTGGGATTATCTACTGTGCTACAAGAAAAAATGTGGACAAGTTATATGACGAGCTTAGTTCACTGGGGATAAGTGTTACTAAGTATCATGCAGGACTTGATAATGAAACAAGAAAGCAGAATCAGGATGACTTTATATATGACCGTGTGCAGGTTGTGATAGCGACTAATGCATTTGGAATGGGAATAGATAAGTCCAATGTGAGGTATGTCATTCACTACAATATGCCACAGAGCATGGAGAACTACTATCAGGAGGCAGGACGAGCTGGAAGAGATGGTGGCGAATCACAGTGTATACTGTTATTTTCAGCGCAGGATGTCATTATAGATAAGTTCCTTCTTGACAGCAAGGAGTTTGAGGGCGTGGAAGATGAGGACAGAAGCGTAATAAGAGAGCGTGACTTACACAGGCTTCATACTATGGAAATGTACTGTAAGACGACAGAATGTCTTCGTAACTATATTCTGTCTTATTTTGGTGAAAAGACAGGTGAGCCTTGTGGTAACTGTGGCAACTGTAACAATGAATATGAACAGATAGATATGACAGCTGATGCAAAGTGGGTTATTAACTGTCTGGCAGAAACACATGGAAGATTCGGGTTAAGTATCGTGCTTGGAACATTGCTTGGTGCAAAGAGAGCAAGACTTAAAGAAGTCGGTGCATTGAACTACAAGTCTTATGGAAAGCTTTCAGGCAGGAAAGAGGCAGAGCTAAGGCTTCTCATCGATAAGATGATAAATGATGGCTATGTCATTCAGACAGATGGAGAGTATAGTGTGTTAAGAATGGGGGATATAAGTCCGTTAAGGGATGAAAACACACATGTATACATAAAGAAGGCTAGGAATACATACGCAAGTGAACTGCTTAATATGGCAGAACAGACAGATGGAAAGGCAGCGGCAGGAAACAACAATACCGATACATCAGGAAACAAATCAGCTTCAAGGACAAGAAAGAAAAGTACGGATTCGCTTACTGCTGCTGGTTATGAATTATTTGAAAGATTAAGGGCGTTAAGGCTTGTTATAGCAAGAGAAGAAGGTATGCCACCATACATCATATTTAATGATAAGACACTTATAGATATGTGTGAAAAGCTGCCGGTTAATGCAGATACGATGTTGTCTGTGTCAGGTGTAGGACAGAATAAGCTTATGAAGTATGGAAAACGTTTTGTCAATGAAGTTAATAATTTTGTTAATGAGCATCCAGGAGTAGCAACTACACTGGATGTATAGACAGCTGTACTTTAGAAGATTAGTCCTTAATAAAATTAAAATTCTTAAAAGTTTTTGATTAATTTTCGTTTTTTTAAAACCTTTTGTTAAATAAGTCCGTCATATAAGTGTAAGAAATATTTGAAGAGATACTTAAAAATATTTTTAAAAGATATATTTATTAAATTAATACTCAATATATTATGT